>JANMKH010000201.1:0-5452 GCA_031371965.1 Sulfuriferula sp. | reverse complement strand
GAAGGCGAAATTGTCAGCCGCGACGACCCGCAGGCGCGCACCACGGTATTCGAGGAATTGCCGCGTGTGCGTAATGGCAAGTGGATCGCCATAGGCCGACTGGATTTCAACACCGAAGGCCTGCTTATTTTCACCACGAGTGGCGATCTGGCCAACCGCTTGATGCATCCCAGCTTTGAAGTGGAACGTGAATATTCGGTGCGTATCATGGGCGAGCTTAGTCAAGAGCAAATGCGCAGCATGACCGCCGGGAGTGAATTGGATGATGGTCCGGCACACTTCGAGCGCATCGCCGAACAGGGGGGAGAAAGTTCCAACCGCTGGTATCAGGTGATCATCAAGGAAGGCCGCAATCGCGAAGTGCGACGCATGTTCGAAGCCATGGGCATGATGGTAAGTCGCCTGATCCGGGTGCGCTTTGGCATGGTCAATCTGCCGCCGCGGGTAAAACGCGGTCAGATGCTGGAATTGGAATCGCAGCAGGTCGCAGCAATCCTGAAATGGGCGGATTTACCTGTTCCGGAAATGCTGCCGCAGAATCGCCCGCAAGACAAGAAACGCTAGAACCTTGATTTTGGCCGCCCGGAAATATTTCCGGTATGGCCTGAGGATACGTGCTGAAGTTATTTACGCTTTTGCGTCATACGCGCAATCACGCCTGCCGCCCAGTCGCGTCCACCCAGGCCAAATGCCAGTGCAAATGCCAGCCCCACTGCGCCAAAGCCAATAATAAATGCAGCTGTAAGTAATTCGCGGCCAATGTTGAGCTGCTCCAGTGCCACAAAAAATACAAAAATCAACGTGGCGTATTCCGAGATCGTACTGATAGTCAATGCGCCTTGCACACCAATGTTACTCAGGTAAGCGAAGATCAAACGATTGATAAAACGCGCCAGAATTGCTCCGAGCACCAATACGAATATGGCAACGATAATGTTGGGGATATACAGAACGATACGGTTGAACAGCTCCGCTACGATATGCAGGCCCAAGCTATTGGATACCGTGACAATGACAATCAGGATAATCAGCCAATACATTAATCCTGCCAGTAGTCCGCCGAGAGATACCTCGAGCTGACCTTGTTTGAGAAAAGCTTCGATACCCGAACGTTCCGACAGCTTGTCAAACTGCAGCACGTGTAGCAGTTTGACCATCCCTGCGCGCACCAGCTTGGCCACCAGCCAGCCTACAAACATTAATGCCAGAGCAGCCATTAATTGCGGTACAAAGGCCGCCAGTTGTGTCCAGAATGAGGTGATGGAAGCGAGAAAAATATCAAGCTGTTGCATGGCTACTCCTAAAAAAATTACCTGACATATTACAAATTGCTATTAGTGCAATTTGTAATAATAAATGGGGGTTCTGAGGTGAGTTACTTAATTACTCTACCAATTGGTTCTTGATGGCGTAATGGGTTAATTCAGCATTATTGTGCAGTTTCATTTTTAATAATAAACGTGAACGATACATGCTGATCGTCTTGACTGAAAGCGTTAGCTCATTAGCAATGTCGCTGACCGTTTTGCCCGATGCTATCATCGTTAGAGTCTGATATTCGCGATCGGAAAGTAGTTCGTGTGGCGATGTTTCCTGGGCATCGTCGAAGTGGTTGGCCAGTTCCTGAGCGAGTTCGGCAGTGATATATTTTTTGCCGGCAGCAACCTGGCGGATGGCATTGACCAGTTCCGCCGGGGCACTCTGTTTATTGAGGTAGCCCGCTGCGCCGGCTTTGAGTGAGCGAATCGCGTATTGATCCTCGCGGTGCATGGATAGCATGAGCACAGCAATATTGGGCGATTCCTTTTTTATCTGCTTTAGTACTTCGATGCCGCTGCGGTCAGGCATGGAGATATCCAATAACAGCACATGACAGCCGCTCTTTCGGGTCGACCGGATGGCATCCAGGCCATTTTCTGCCTCGCCTGCCACGATGATGTCTTTGGTGTCGGCGAGTATTTGTTTCAGACCTTCGCGCACGATTGCGTGATCGTCCGCGATAAACACCTTGATTGCTTTCGTTACTGTCATATGGCTACCTGGCTAGTACTCGAAGTCAAATCCTGTTAATTCTTTCGCATTGAGATTATCCCGCATTCTCTCATGTTGTGGATAATGGGATTTTGATGCGTACCAGACTGCCGCCTGAGGCAACCGGACTTATATGGAGTTTCCCGCCCAGTGCATTGGCACGTTCGACCATACCGCGTATACCAAAAGATTTCGGCTTCATTTGGTCGGCTGTTTCTATGCCCCGTCCATTATCGGCTATTTCCAGGTCAACGCAGCGCTTGCTCAAAGCAAGCTTGACGGTCGCTCGGCTGGCATGCGCGTGTTTGGCAATGTTGGTCAAGGCCTCCTGAAAAATTCGGAACAGTGCTGTTGCCTGGTCAGTATCGAGTTGGATTTCTTCGCAGTTTGAAGAAAACTTGCAGGGTATGCCAGCTTGTTTTTCGAACTCCTTGGCGTGCCACTCTAGCGCAGCTACGATGCCAAAGTCCAGTACGCTGGGACGCAAATCTGCTGCAATGCGATGTGCAGATTCAATACTACGATCCGCCAGTGCTTCCACGTAATGGGCTTTTTCAAGCAGCTCTGGTGTATCAGGCAGGCGCCTGATAAGCAAAGCCATTGCCATTTTGATGGCAGTAAGGTTGCCTCCCAGATCATCATGAATTTCGCGGGCGATACGAGTACGTTCCTGTTCCTTGACCTGTTCGATATGTGCAGACAATTCGGCAAGTTGTTCTCTGGAACTGCGGATTTCGTGTTTTTCCAGTCTGCTTTGAGTGATATTGGTCATTACCCCATCCCAGGCAACGCTTTGGCGTTCATTCGACTGATCAAAGGTGCTGGGGGTAGCTCGCAAGTTGATCCATTTGGTGTCTTTCCATTTTTCAATCCAGATCCTGCCCTCCCAGTTCCACGCTGAAAGGGTGCGTGCTGAAGCCATCATTGATTCCATGTAGGAAGGCAGATCCTCCGGCAGAATCAATTCGGCAAACAGCGTGGGATCACCACTTAACTGATTGGGGGTAACGCCAAGTAGCGCATGACAGCCATCGCTGAGATAAGGAAAAGAAATTTCTCCATTGTGTTGACGCACGAACTGGTAAACCAGGCCGGGCATGTTTGACACGATTGCATGGAAGCGCGATTCGCTTAGTCCCAAAGCCTGGGCAGAGGCAATTGAGGCAGTCTGGTCATTGCCAATCGCAATAATCATCGAATGCGATATAAACACTCGAAAACTGATGGGGTAGGTAGTACCATCGCGACGTACCAGCGTTAACTCTATCGGGATGTATTCAGCATTGGTTGTGCGCAGAGGCTGTAATGCTTCGGTCAGTTTTTTTTCAGATAGGCCTCGGGTCACATTCAGCAATGTCATACCGGCCAATTCAGCGGCACAATATTGTAGATTGAGATATGCAGCGTCATTTGCGTGAACTAAATACAGCGTGTCACAATCCATTACATAAATCTCGCTGAGCGAGCCATTCATGAGAATGGGCAACCAGCGGGGATCAGGTATGTCTGTTAATGTATTGTTCATACGGAATGAATTTTAGTAAGCTTAAGTGAGGCACGACATAGTCCAGGCATTAGTATAAACGCTTGCCATCCATGAAGGTCCTGTTCACCATTCCTATTTAGAAAGTATCCATGAAACTGATTGCATCCTTGACCAGCCCTTTTGCTCGAAAAGTACGCGTGGTGCTCGCGGAAAAACATATTGATTGCGAATTGGAGGTGGATATCCCATGGAACGAGGATAGCCATGTTCCGAACTACAATCCGTTAGGGAAAATCCCGGTGTTGCTACTGGATGATGGGACCGCGCTATATGATTCAAGGGTGATCGTGGAGTATCTGGATAACGTTTCACCCGTGGGACGTATGCTTCCTCAGGATACGCACAGTCGCATACTGGTGAAACGTTGGGAAGCCCTGGCAGATGGTATTTGCGATGCAGCTGCAGCAATTTTTATCGAAAAAAAACGTGCACAGGATCAGCAAAATCCTGAATGGATAAGCCGGCAGGAAGGCAAGATTTTTCGCGGTCTGGAAACTTTGGCGGAATATTTGGGAGAGAAGCCCTGGTGCATGGAAACCGGATTTTCGCTGGCAGATATTGCCACGGGGTGTGCTTTAGGCTATCTGGATTTACGCTTCGCCGAGAAGATTAAATGGCGAGAGGAGTACCCTAATCTGGCTCGGCTCGCAACAAAGTTAAGTAACCGTACTTCTTTTAGTAGCACAGAGCCGCCACCAGTTTGAATAAAATCCTCCCCGGCTGGGGAGGATGGGCATGCCGCATAGAAAGAATTACGATCTCATCACGCCTTAAGCCGCTGTATTGAGACGACCTTAGACGAATCTCAAGGTTTGATATAGTTGTAGCCATGCTGCTGGAGTTGCATGATTCGAATTATACCGCCTGGGACGATTACTGATTCCGGCGCCAATTCAGGAACATGCCCCAATTTTTTAGCCATGCCCTGTAAGGTGACGTTGCAGGCATCAAATTCCACGCCTTGCGCATCGAGGGCCTGCAGGCGCTTAGCTACCGGGGAGTCCTTCAACAGCATTTTAAGTCCAGGACCGTATGCAACGACAACAATCTGTACTTTATCCTCGCCGAAGTATTGGAGCATATTGGTGGCATTGTTCAGTGTCAGATTCCATAACTCAGGATCATCCTGACTCACCTGTATCACAGCGTGGTGTTTGGCGAAGGGTAGGTCATGTACGAGTTTCGGGTGATCATAGGAATATCCCTGTAGGAGGGACTGAGTAGCGCCAGCGCCCAAGGAAAAAAACAGAGTAGTTGCGAATAGGGCGATTTTTACTTTATTCAAGGTCATTGCGATGCCTTTCGATGTGTCTGGTTAATATTGCAAATAGGAGTATCCCTGTTTCGACTGCGATGTGTTGCCTCGTGCTACTGAATGCGTGTCCCACAAGTATCTTGCTAGTTTTGGACCGAGTGGAAGACGCATGTTTGCTGCTAGGGCTTGATATACTGCCACCCTTGTTTTTGTCTGTTTACAATATGGACGGCGCCGAATGGTACCACCGTGATATTGGATGCCAAATCACTATCCTTCAAGTGTTCTGACTTGAGGGATCTTCCACAGGCAATAACTTTAATTCCTTCGCTTTGTACTTTCTGGATCAGAGGGACTTCGTCGCTAAAAGCAGTAAGTAGTTTCACGCTGGGACCGTAGACCACAATCTCGAATTTTGCCTTGGTCAGGACTTCATGCATGTTCGAGGCCAGTATCAGAGCGCGTTTGAAATCTGCGGCATCATTGCCATTTGCCTGCACTACAACACCCCCGGAAACCGGGCCGTCTTGTGCAAATAGCGCATTACTAAGACCAAAAAAAAGCAGCAGGGCAAATATGGTTTTTTCCATCTCCAAAATCCTCATATTTTTGTATTTAAT
>JANMKH010000199.1:0-2188 GCA_031371965.1 Sulfuriferula sp. | reverse complement strand
AACACCGCGAAACCTCCCGCCATATCGCCGTACAGCGTAGCATAGCCAACCGCCATTTCGGATTTATTGCCGGTGGTCAGAACAATCCCGCCAAACTTGTTGGAGAGCGCCATCAACAGCGTGCCGCGGACACGCGCCTGGATGTTTTCCTCGGCCAGGTCAAACGGCAAATTGTTGAATTCGCCGGCGAGGCTGCCGAGGAAGCTGTCGTACACGCTCTTGATGGGCAACTCACTGTATTTCACGCCCAGCGTTGTCGCCATGGCGCGGGCGTCTTCCAGGCTGATGGCGGCGGTGAATTCGGATGGCATCATCACCGCATGAACCTTGTCGGCGCCCAACGCATCGACCGCCACTGCCAGCGTCAGCGCCGAATCAATACCGCCGGACAAACCCAGCAGCACGCCGGAAAAACCATTCTTGCCAATATAGTCACGCACACCCAGCTTGAGTGCCTCATATACGGATGCCTCGGTGCTCAAATCATTGGCAATCTCGCCGGGTACGGGCGAAACACCTTTCATTTCGACCAGATAGATATCTTCAACCAGCGCCGGGAACTGGCTGGTGAGCTCGCCGTTGGCATTCATCGCGAAGGATCCGCCGTCGAAGATCAGTTCATCCTGCCCGCCCAGCAAATTGCAATACAGCATGGGCAGGCCGCTTTCGCGGATGCGTTCACGCACTACCTGATAGCGCTCCTGCTGCTTGCCGACATGAAACGGCGAGGCGTTGAGCACCAGCAGCACTTCCGCCCCGGCCTGGGCGGCGCCACAGGCCGCGCCTTGCTCCCACACGTCGGCACAGATATTCACGCCAAAGCGCACATTATCCTGCTCGAACACACAGGCCTGGGTGCCCGGCGTGAAGTAGCGCACTTCGTCGAATACCGTGTCGTTGGGCAGGCGCTGCTTGCGGTAAACCGCTTCGATTTTGCCAGCGCGCAGCACCGAGGCCGCGTTGTAGCAGTACGTCCCTTCCTTGAGCGGATGCCCGACCACCAGCGTGATGCCCTGCGCCGCATCCAGCAGGGTGTTTAACGCCGCTGCGGACTGGACATAAAAATCATCGCGCAACAATAAATCTTCCGGCGGATAGCCGGACAACGCCAGTTCGGGCGTGAGCAGGATGGTCGCGCCTGCCGCCTTGGCACGTACGGCTGCAGCACGAATCCTGGCCGCGTTGCCAGTCAGATCGCCCACCGTGCAATTGATCTGCGCCAGCGCGATTTTCATCGCTGCATGGCCATCTGCACCGCCGCGCCCATTTCCGCCGGGGATTGCGCTACCACCGCGCCGGCAGCTTCCAGCGCGCGCATCTTGGCTTCCGCGGTGCCGCTGCCACCGGCGATGATCGCCCCGGCATGCCCCATGCGCTTGCCTTTGGGCGCGGTACGCCCGGCAATGTAGGCGGCCACCGGCTTGGTGATGTGCTGCCGGATATAGTCGGCGGCTTCTTCCTCGCGCGTACCGCCGATCTCGCCCACCAGAATGATGGCTTCGGTTTCCGGATCGGCCTGGAACATTTCCAGGCAATCGATGAAATCCAGCCCCTTGATGGGGTCGCCGCCAATGCCCACGCAAGTGGTCTGCCCCAGCCCGAGCCGGGTGGTCTGATGCACCGCCTCATAGGTGAGCGTGCCGGAGCGCGAGACGATGCCCACCTTGCCGCGCTGGTGGATGAAGCCGGGCATGATGCCGATCTTGCATTCGTTCGGGGTGATAATGCCCGGGCAATTGGGGCCGATCAATTTGGCACCATTGGCGCGCAGCGCGGCTTTCACGTTGAGCATGTCCAGCACCGGGATGCCCTCGGTGATGCAGACGATGACCGCTATCCCCGCATCCGCGGCTTCCATGATGGAATCCGCCGCATAATTCGCCGGTACGTAAATCACGCTGGCGTCGGCGCCGGTTTGCCGCACCGCCTCACGCACGGTGTTGAATACCGGCAGATCAAGGTGGGTCTGTCCGCCCTTTCCCGGCGTCACGCCGCCCACCATTCGCGTGCCATAAGCCAGCGCCTGTTCGGAATGAAACGTACCCTGCTTGCCGGTGAAACCCTGGCACAGGACTTTGGTGTTTTTGTTTACTAGGATGCTCATTATTTACTTTCCCTATCAACCACAGAGCACACAGAAATCACAGAGGCCGACGCGCACTCTCTGTGTACTCTGCGATCTCTGTGG
>JANMKH010000151.1:0-3018 GCA_031371965.1 Sulfuriferula sp. | reverse complement strand
CTGGACGAGGGCAAGCGCTTGCGCGACAGCCTGAAAGAGAACGCGTCCGCCGCGAAAAAGCGTGCCGCCTAATTGCGGCGATATTTCGGCATGCGCCTCATTTGTGGGTACAATACAAAATTGTGTCCACAAATGAGGTCTTGGCCATGCGAGTCCCAGTCCGCGAACTCAAAAACCATCTTTCCGAATATCTCAAGCAAGCCCAAGCGGGTGAGGACATCATCGTCACCACCCATGGCACGCCGGTTGCCCGCCTGAGCAAACTAAGCCCCGAACCGGAATCCACGATCAGCGACACGCTGGATAAGCTGGCCTGGGTACGCCAAGGCCAACACGGCAAACCCTTGGGTCTGCCTGTACATCAACGGATTCAGATGCCCCCCGGCAAAAGTTTGACTGAGCTGTTGCTGGAAGAACGGGAATGAGCGCACCGCTACTTTACCTAGACACCTCCGCATGGCTCAAACTTTATGTGGAGGAAGCGGGTTCAGAAGCCATGCACACCCTGATGACGGCTACCCCACAGATTTGCACCCACCTGATCGCTTATGCCGAACTCCGCGCTGCCCTCGCCAAGGCAGAGCGTATGCAACGGCTGAGCGCCGCAGACAAGGCACAGATTATTATCCAGCTGGATGAGGACTGGCAGAGCCTGAATGTGGTCTTGCCCACCGACATGCTGATACGGCGGGCAGGGCATTTGTGTGATCTTTTTGGCTTGCGGGCTTATGACAGCATCCATCTTGCCGCTGCCGAAGCACTCAGCTTCCAAATCATGCCGCAACGATTAAGCTTCGCCTGTTTTGACCACAAACTGAATGCTGCCGCCCATGCTTTGGGGATGGGCGTGCTTTCTGGGAGCTTGAGTTAAGCTCGGCTCGGCTCGGCTCGGCGCGCCGCGAGGAAGCGCACATACCATTACGAATACTCTGAAAAAATTTATTATCGTTTTTGGAGAACGCAATTATCCCAAACTCACGCCCATCAGCCTGCCGATGAAGTAGGTCGCCGCTCCCGCTGTGCCACCGATGGCCAGCATGCGCAAGCCGCCCAGTATGGCATGGCGGCCGGTGAACAGGCTCAGTGTGGCGCCCACCACAAACAATGATGCTGCAGTCAGCACCACCGCCGCCAGCAGTGCCGGATTGCCGCTGGTGACGAGAAAGGGCGCCAGCGGAATGGCCGCCCCGGCGCAAAATGAAATGAATGAGGAAATTGCCGCGCCCCAAGGCGAACCCAATTCATCCGGATTGAGCCCGAGTTCCTCGCGTGCCAGCGTATCCAGAGCACGAGTCGGGTCAGCGATTAAAGTATCCGCGAGTTTCCTGGCCTCAGCCTCGGGAATACCCTTGGCGGCATAAATCAGCGCCAGTTCGGCGGCTTCTTCCTGCGGGTACTGGTCGAGTTCTTCACGCTCCAGGCCAATCTGGTATTCAAACATTTCGCGCTGCGAGCGCATCGAGATGTATTCCCCCGCAGCCATCGAAAAAGCGCCCGCCAGCAAACCAGCCACGCCAGTCAGCAGGAGGGTCTGGCTGCTGGCCGCCGCGCCGGCCACGCCGAGAATCAGGCTGGCGTTGGACACCAGGCCATCGTTGATGCCGAACACCGCTGCGCGCAAGTTGCCGTTGCCGCCGTGCCCCTGATGGCGTGTGCCGACCTCGGCCAGCGAGGTCGGCATGCCATGGGTGGCAGTGGGCTTGAAATACAGCGACATGCCACGCACTTTCATCGCCGCCAGAACATGGCGCATGGCGCGCGTACCGAGCCGGGGTAACAGCCAGGCAACCAGGCGTGTGCGCATATCGGGATGAAAAGCAGTGGGCGGGGTGCCGCCTTCCTTACGGATTTCTGCGGCCCACAGGCTTGCCTGCCCTTCTGCCGCCTCAGCCAGCTCGCTGAATAGTGTTTGTCGCGGTGTACCGGATTCGGCTACGGCTACGGCACGGTACAGATATACGGAACGTTTTTCTTCCAGCCAGCCTTCTTGTGCGTGTGATGTCATGTAGTGATCTTGGCCTGTTTGCGAAAATCTGCGTCTGCGTGGGCGCGCAGGATGCGGAATAATCCCGCCCAGTCGTGGTTGGGCAGATCCTGTCCGGCATTGTAATGGTTGCCGAGCAGTTCGCGATAGGCATCGTCAAACACATGCGCCGCAAGGTGGTGGCCGAGCTTGCGGTAGCTCTCGAACTGCGCTTCGTCAAAGTCCTGGTCACTGGTGCGCTGGTGCGGAAAGCCGGGGTTGCTGACTGCATAGTTGAACACATCCGAAGGGATGTCGCACGCCAGCGTGGGCTTGAGGTACAGCAGCTGGGCGTCCGCCGCATCGGGGTAATGGATGCGGCCGACCGCCGCCGACCACAGGCTCAATCCAGTGGCGGGATCCGGGCGCAGCGCGTTGACGTCGATGTCGATGCGCACGCCGAAATCGGTGTAGCACTTGCGGATGGCGTTGCCGAGATCGTCGAAATTGAAATTTGCATCTTGTCCGCTGTCGATGGCGACGATGTAGTTGCAGCGCCGTCGCACCAGTTCGTAAATGCCGAGGTTCTCGAAATGGCCGCCGTCGGACAGGTAAACGAACGGCGTATCGCTGTCGGTGAGACCGAACAGCTCGCTCAGCAGGTAGCGCCCGCCCAGTTTCGGGCCATACGCGCGCCAAGCGCTGGGGTGGCACGGATTGCCGCTCCAATGACCGAGGCGCAGGTTGAATACCGTCATCAGCAAACACAGCGCGGGCGAGCTGTGATAGCCCATGTTGGGGCTGGCCGCCGCGCCGGAAATCGCCATCGCCGTACCGAGAAAAGCGCCGTGCGGGCCGAGGTATCCGGCGCTCGGGCGGTAGCCGCCGTGGCACTTTGCAGTGCTGCTGGCGGTGGTCGCCAGGTTGAAGCCGCAATGGCTGGGGGTGAAGCTGAACGCCGCCGCCTTGCGCTGCTGCCAGGCCAGATCGCTGCCTTTGACCAGATTGATGGCGGTATTGAAAATCGGATACGGGCGCTGTACCAGATCGGCCAG
>JANMKH010000084.1:0-2441 GCA_031371965.1 Sulfuriferula sp. | reverse complement strand
GGCTACATCGTACAGACGGTACCATTCGTCCTCGGTGGGCAGGCGCACCGGCTGGCCGATCTGCCGGGCTTTCCAGTTACAGAATGCCTTGGACTCGTGGTAGTTGACTTCCACTGGCCAGTCCCACGGCATGGCTACCACTTCGGTCATCAAACGCAGGCGCCAGCCGCTGCCATCAACAAGCCAGAAGTTGGGGTGCTGCGCCTGACTGAAAATCTTCCAGCCGCGTCCTTCCTCTTCCCACCAGGCATCTGCCTGGTAGCCGCCCGCTTCGACGAACCCCAGAAACTCGCGATTGCTGACCAGGTGCTGGCTGGCCTGAAATTCGCTCACAACAACCTCGCGTAGGCCGTATTCGTTGTCCCAGCCGTAGTGCGGATCTGATTTATCCTTGCCCAGACGTACCGTACCCGCAGCTATCGGCACCAACGCATTGTGTGGCGGCTCGCCGGACAGCTTGCACGCCGCCCATGCCGCATGCGGCTGAACATGGGCCAGCGCGTGCTGGCGGATCAGCACCGAGGAAGTCTCCAGGTGGATGCGTTCGTGCTCAATGCCCATCACGATTGCCCACCACGGATGGTTCCAGTCGATTGGCAGGGTCAATGGGGCGCTGGCGATCACCTGATCCACCAGCGCGCGCACCTGGTCACGATAGGCCTGCAATTCAGCAACGCGCGGCCAGTCATAGTGGGTGTCGGAGAGCTCATCCCAACTCATCTCGTCTACGCCTACCGAGAATATGGACTCGAATTTGGGGTGGATACGTTCGCTGATAAGCCCCACCAGCAATAACTTGTTGATAAAAAATGTGGCGGTATGGCCGAAATAGAAAATCAGCGGGTGGCGCAACGGGATGGGTTTTTTGTAATACGCGTCGTCACAGGCGAGTGTCTCGAACAATTGCTCGTAACGGTCAAAAGTGGTGTGGAAATAATCGCGGATTTCTGCGCGCATGCGTTCCGGATCGCTGCCAACGAGGCAAGGTGTACGGGCAAACAAACTGCGGTGCATTGGATCCAATTTTGTAATCTCGTTATTTGAGTGCTAAATATAAAGGTAACTTGCCAGAGCATGGGAGACAAGTTTCAAATGAAAAGAATCCTTTATTCCTATGCATATATTCTGTCCCGGTCTAAAGTAAACATAGGGGTTCAGACATGATTGTGTATTTTGTTATCTGTTATGATCGATACAGGTGCAGGTCTGAATATCAAAAACACGGTTCACGCATTTAATAATGAATGGAGAAACGACCTTGATCTCAAAAAAATCAGCCTCAGAAACGGATTTTACCGACATTACCAAAGATCAGTTGATTTCTGACTTCAAAGTGGTGATTGCCGACGCCGAGGCCTTGCTCAAGGCCACAGCCAACCAGGGTGGCGAAGCAATGGCTGCGGTACGTGCAAAAGCAGAGGAGTCGCTCGCTGTCGCCAAAGAAAAAATGGCCGACGCCCAGGCTGCGCTCTTGGAAAGAACCCGGGCGGCAGCGCGTGCTACCGATGATTATGTGCATGAAAACCCATGGAGAGCGGTAGGAGTTGCCGCGGGCGTGGGTCTGGTCATTGGTCTGCTGATTGGCCGTCGTTAAACAGGGATGACTGCGGAAAATAGTCCCTCCGGCAAAGGGCTGCTCGATTCGCTGAAGACCCTCACTGGCACGCTGATTGCCATTGTCTATACGCGTCTTGAATTGCTCTCCACTGACCTGGAAGAAGAACGCGAGCGCCTGGCGATTCTGTTGATGCTCATGCTGGTAGCGCTATTCTGCATCGGCGTGGGGGTCATTCTTGCTGTCTTGCTGATTGTCGTGGCGTTCTGGGATACGCACCGCTTGCTGATCCTGGCTGGATTCACCGGGCTGTTTTTGGTCGGCGGGCTTTCAGCCTCCTGGGTGGCGCTGCATAAGCTGCGTACCAAGCCCAGGTTGTTCGCCGCAAGTTTGGCGGAGCTTCGCCAGGACAGTGCACAGCTTGACTCACATAAATGAAACTTCAACTCGATCAGCTGGCTCGTCGTCGCGAACATTTGCAGGCACTCGCTGCGCGCCAGCGACTTGAGCTTGGACAGCACGTGGAACCCTTGCGCGCTCCTTTGGCGCTTGTTGATCGCGGCATGGAAGCGGTTCGCTATGTACGGCGTAACCCATTGCTCGTGGCAGGTGCAAGCACACTTTTTTTTGCTTTGCGCAAGAAAGGCTCGGGAAAATGGTTGCGTCGCGGCTGGCTGGCATGGCAGCTCATTCGCAGAATGCGTATGAAGTGAACGATTGCAGCGGTCGATCGGTTTGGTAAGTTTTCAGATTCAGGAACTCGGTGAAAAAAGAATTACAGCCAGACATCGAGTCTCATAAATTCTCTTAATTCAGGGGTAATCATGAACGCTGTAAGAATATTGGCGATTGCACTCATTGTGGCTGGCGTCCTGGGTCTGGCATA
>JANMKH010000072.1:0-3141 GCA_031371965.1 Sulfuriferula sp. | reverse complement strand
CGCGACCACGACGCCTTCACCGGATGTCCGGCAGACCATGCAGGTGGCCAAGCTCATCGATGTGTCGAAGTGCATCGGCTGCAAGGCCTGCCAGGCGGCATGCATGGAGTGGAACGACGTGCGTGACGAGATCGGCACCTGTGTTGGCGTGTATGACAACCCGCCCAACTTATCGGCGGACTCCTGGACCGTGATGCGCTTTTCGGAAGTCGAGGTGGAACAGGGCAAACTGGAATGGCTGATCCGCAAGGATGGCTGCATGCACTGTGCGGATCCCGGCTGCCTCAAGGCGTGCCCTTCACCCGGCGCCATCATTCAGTACGCCAACGGCATCGTGGATTTTCACGAGGAAAACTGCATCGGTTGCGGTTACTGCATCACCGGTTGTCCCTTCGATGTTCCGCGCATTTCCCAGAAGGATAACAAGGCGTACAAGTGCACGCTCTGTTCCGACCGGGTAGCAGTCGGCATGGAACCCGCGTGCATCAAGGCGTGTCCGACCGGAGCATTGGTATTCGGCAGCAAGGTCGACATGATCCACCACGCGGAGGGACGCATCACCGACCTCAAGCAGCGCGGCTATCAGAATGCCGGCCTGTATGATCCGCAAGGGGTGGGCGGTACCCACGTCATGTACGTTTTGCAACACGCCGACAAGCCTGAGCTCTACCACGGTTTACCCAAGGATCCGCAGATCAGCCCCTTGGTGTCATTGTGGAAGGGAGTCACCAAACCGCTGATGTCGCTTGGTCTGGGACTGGTGGCGCTGGCCGGCTTCTTCCACTACGTGACCGTGGGGCCGAACGAGGTCAAAGAAGAAGAGGAAGAAGATGTTTGATCTTGCTACCGGCGCGTGCATGCGCCGGTATTCTGTTGAGCAACACTTTGAACGGGAGTCATGATGACCAACCGGACCGACCTGATACAGCGTTACAACGCCTCCGACCGTGCCAATCACTGGTTCGTGGCAATCACTTTCATCCTGCTGGCGCTGAGCGGCCTCGCGCTGTTTCATCCGGCATTCTTCTTTTTCACCAACCTGCTTGGCGGCGGGCCGTGGACGCGTATCCTGCATCCTTTCATCGGCATTGCCATGTTCGCCGGCTTTGTCGGCATGATGGTGCGCTTCTGGAATGTCAACCGCATTACCGCAAATGATCGCAAATGGATCAGCCAGATGGGCGATGTGATCAACAACCGTGAGGAAAATCTGCCGCCGGTAGGGCGTTACAACGCCGGCCAGAAATACCTGTTCTGGACCATGGTGGTGTGCATCAGTCTGTTGTTGATTACCGGCATACTGATCTGGCAGCCGTATTTCGCGCCCTACGTGCCGATTGTGGCAATACGGATCGCAGTGCTGGTGCATGCGCTCGCCGCCTTTATCATCATCGCCGGGATCATTGTTCACATCTACGCCGCCATCTGGGTCAAGGGCACGCTTCGCGCCATGACGCGCGGCACTGTGACCGACGCCTGGGCACGCCAGCACCATCTGGACTGGTATCGTGAAATCAAAAACAGGGGCAGCCATGGCCACGACCATTATTGAACCGGGCTTTATTCAGCCACCCTCAATCGAGCCGCCGTTCCTGCGCCAGCCGAACGGCAAAGTATTATTCAGCGAGCGTTCACGGCGCTTGATGGCAGTTGCTGAAGGGCACGCCTTGGCCGACTTCCTGCGTTTTATGGGACATCTGGCCGAGGTACAGCAACACGCCCTGAATATCCTAGGCACGCCCAAGCTGCCGGATGCCGAGCAAATCATGCTGTGCAAAACACACGGCATGCCCCCTCTGGGCACCCAGATCCTGCTGCGCGACGCCAGTTGGCGCGAGGGTCTGAGCATCCTCCTGGAACAGGTGGCGGATCACGCAAACACTACTACGCAGGCTGCAATAGCACGCATCCAGGCGTTGTCAGAGACGGATCTGGAACTCTTTGCCGACCGTTTGCTAAGCGGCGATTATGCCGGCGTGGATCTGGCTGCAGCCCCGTTGATCGGCGCAGCGCTGCAGGTCTATTGGGTGCGACTGGCCTCTGCCCTTGAACAGGACGACTTTCCCCGTCCCGACGTGCATACCCTGTGCCCGTCATGCGGTTCTCTGCCCACCGCCAGCGTGGTACGAATCGGCGGGGTCGAACAAGGACTGCGCTACCTGCATTGCTCCCTGTGCGAAAGCGAATGGAACATGGTGCGCATCAAGTGCAGCCATTGCGAGTCCACCAAGGGCATTGCCTATTTCAATATCGACGGCGGCGATGAAGCGGTGAAAGCGGAAACCTGTGACGAGTGCAATAGCTATCTGAAAACCCTCTACATGGAAAAAAATAGGGCTGTTGATCCCATTGCCGACGATCTGGCGAGCCTGGCGCTGGACATTCTCATGGACGAAGCAGGCTACCAGCGCAGCGGCCCCAACCTGCTGCTGTTCCCGGGTTCCCAAGACGCATGAGTTTGTCTCCCCACGCTGCCGACGCAACGGCGCCTGCCACACCGCTGCCCACGATTCCCTCTGTCGATCGCGTGCTGAACCTGCCCTCGGTACGCGCTTTGACGGAAACCTATGGCCGCGCGGTCACCACCGCTGCAGTGCGCCTATGGCTTGCAGAGCTGCGCGAGCGACTGGCAGGCAACCTGGCGTTGCCCGCCGATGCCTTTGCTGAAATCAAACTCGCCGAGGTGCTTGAACAGCGCCTGGCCGCTGCATGTCAGCCCCATTTGCGCCAGGTACTCAATCTAACCGGCACCGTACTGCACACCAACCTGGGGCGCGCACGCCTGCCGGACGAAGCGGTGGCGGCGGTGGTGATGGCGGCCTCGCAGGCCTGCAACCTGGAATACGACCTTGCAAGCGGCGCGCGCGGCGACCGCGATGATCTGATCGAACCGCTATTGCGCGAAATTACCGGCGCGGAAGCGGCCACCGTGGTCAACAATAACGCCGCTGCGGTGTTCCTCGCCCTCAACAGCCTCGGCCTGCGCAAACAGGTGATCGTTTCGCGCGGCGAGCTGGTGGAAATCGGCGGCGCGTTCCGCGTGCCGGACATCATGGCGCGGGCGGGTTGCCGGTTGAAGGAAGTCGGCACCACCAACCGCACCCATCTGAAGGATTTCGCCGAGGCCATCGACGCCAAAAC
>JANMKH010000061.1:0-9170 GCA_031371965.1 Sulfuriferula sp. | reverse complement strand
ATTGCGAAAACGCCCTTTAACCGAACGAGTGACAATTGGGATGCGCTTCTGGTATAGCGCCCGTGGTTCTTCAATACCAACGTTCAAACATGTTCTCCATGAAAAAACCCCCGCAGTATGGCAGGGGTTTTGTTTAGGCCGCGAGACCGGCCGGAACCGGATCAGGGGTCAATAACTACTTATTTACCACCACCCAATTCGTGTACGTAGACTGTCAACAACTTGATTTGTTCAGCCGACAGTCGATCTTTCCAGCTAGGCATGACGCCTTTATTCAAGCCGGTGCGAATGACATTCTTCACCGCGGCTTCCTTCAGCGGTATGGTTTTGGCATCGGGCACATCTGCCCAGAGCCAGATGCTATCAGTCAAGTTGGCTGAACCGTGTGCCTGGCGACCTTTGGCATCATCCCCGTGACAGTAGTAGCAGGCTGCCGTTTCGGAATGAAACAACACATCACCTGCTTTGGCGCTGTCCGGATTTACTGCGTTGTGCGAAAGACTCAACACATAATCAGCCAGTTGGGTCATTTGTATATCAGTCAATACCTCGGCAAACGGCGGCATATAGCCATGACGGCCATCAGTGATGGTCTGCTGAATATTTGCGTAATGACCGCCGTAGAGCCAGTCATCGTCGGTCAAATTCGGAGCAAAATCCATTTTTCCGCCTCCGCCCTGTTGGTGACAGGCAGCGCAGTTGTCAGAAAATAGCTGCTTGCCGGCTGATAACACAAAGCTGTTGAGTTCGGGATCCTTGGCGATCTGCTCAAACGGCATCGCCGCAACTTTATCGAAATAAGGCTTTTGTGCCGCGATCGCCTCGTTGTTTTCTTTGATGAACAGGGCGCGTGTATTCCAGTGGGTGGTTTTTTTCACCCCTTTGTCGTTAACGTAGGTGATCTGATCAAAACCAGTAGTAAAACCTTGGCCTACCGGCCATGCCGGATAAATAAACCAGTAGGCGATCGCTGCCAGCACGGAAATATAGAATGCATACAGCCACCAGTCCGGGATCGGATTATTGTATTCCTGCAGATCGCCGTCCCAAGCGTGGCCGGTAGTCTGCACCGTATGGGACTGTAATTTTTCCTGGCTCATTTCTTGTCTTCCTTGCTTTCAGATTCATCGTCCATGAACGGCATGTATTTGTAGGTTTCCAGCCGCTCACCGCGCTTTTTGCTGCCGTACACATACAGCACAATCAGCACAAAAGTGACGAACAGAATCACCAGCGCCAGCGGCTTGGTATTCTCATATGAAGCAAACCAATTCAACCATTTCATGTCCATGGGTCGGCCTATATGTTTATTAACGGTATTTCACAAACGCGTCGTCGTCATACTTGCTGAAGTCAACCATGGTGCCAAGCACCTGCAAATACGCCACCAGCGCATCCATCTCCGTAATTCTGCTGCGGTCGCCATCGTAGTTACCCGATTCCGCCTGGGCGATAAGGTTTTTACGCGCATCAGGGATGCTCAACATTTCAGCCGTTGCCGCCCCGAACTGTTTGACGTTGGCCTGATATTCGGACTTGGTGAGCGAATACGGTACACCCACTTTGCGCAAGGCTTCCATACGCTCTTTAATATCCGAAATATTCAGTTCATTCTTTTCCAGCCAGGGGAAATTCGGCATTACAGATTCAGGAACCATGGAGCGCGGGCTGGTCAGGTGGGCAACGTGCCATTCGTTAGAGTACTTTTTGCCGACACGCGCCAGATCCGGCCCGGTACGCTAGGAACCCCACTGAAAGGGATGATCGTATTCCGATTCAGCCGCCAGCGAATAGTGTCCATAACGCAGCGCTTCATCGCGGAACGGACGAATCATCTGCGAGTGGCACAGGTAGCAACCTTCACGCTGATAGATATCGCGGCCACGCAATTCCAGCGGGGTGTAGGGGCGCACGCCGTCCACTTTCTCCACAGTGTTCTTGATAAGAAATAGCGGAGCGATTTCGACCAGGCCACCAATGCTGATGGCCAGCATGGTAAGCACCAGCAACAGGCCCACATTGGTTTCAATCCATTCGTGCTTGAAATTGAACATTTCTGTTTCCTTGTACTTTAAGCGCCGGCCATGCCGGATTTCACCATTTTGGCGGACATTTTTGCTTCCAGTGCTGCCGCCTCGCCTCTGGCTTGGCGAATAGTCATGGCAACGTTAACGAACATCATCACCATGCCGGTCAGGAAGAACATGCCGCCAATCGCACGCATCGCATAGAACGGGTGCATGGCTGCAACAGACTCAACGAATGAATACTGAAGATTGCCGTACTGATCGAATGCGCGCCACATCAGGCCTTGCAGAATGCCGGAAATCCACATCGCTGTGATGTAAAGCAGCACGCCGATGCTGGCAAACCAGAAATGTATGCCCACCAATTTTTGGCTCCAGATTTTGGTGTCCCACAGCTTGGGTATCATGTGATACATGGAACCGAAGGTAATCATTGACACCCAGCCCAGCGTGCCTGAGTGCACGTGTCCAACAGTCCAGTCGGTGTAATGCGACAGCGCGTTCACATCTTTCAGCGCCAGCAGCGGGCCTTCAAAAGTAGCCATGCCATAGAAGGACAGCGCCACGATCAGGAAACGCATGATCGGATCGGTACGCAGCTTATCCCACGCACCGGACAGGGTCATGATGCCGTTAATCATGCCGCCCCAGGATGGCAGCAGCAGCATGATGGAGAATGTCGCCGCCAGAGTGGAAGTCCAGTCCGGCAGCGCGGTCCAGTGCAGGTGATGGGCGCCGACCCACATGTACAGGAAAGACAGTGCCCAGAAATGGACGATGGACAAACGGTAAGAGTAAATCGGCCGGCCAGCCTGCTTGGGCACGAAGTAATACATCATCCCCAGAAACGCAGCGGTAAGGAAGAAGCCTACCGAGTTGTGTCCGTACCACCATTCTGTCATCGCATCCTGCACGCCCGAAAACAGGCTGTAGGACTTCATCGAGAACAGGCTGACCGGTACGGCCAGGTTGTTGAAGGTATGCAGCAGCGCCGTAGCGAGAATGAAGGCCAGGAAGAACCAGTTAGCCACATAGATATGCGGCTGTTTGCGGCGCATGACGGTACCGACAAACAGGGCAAGATAAGTAACCCATACGATCTCGATCAGGATATCGATCGGCCACTCCATTTCCGCGTATTCGCGCGATTGGGTGTGGCCCAGCATATAACTGATATCCGCCAGCACAATAATCGCTTGCCAGCCCCAGAAGGTGAAGCTTGCCATACCGTCACTGAACAGACGTGATTGGCAGGTGCGCTGCACAATGTAATAGGAGGTTGCAAACAATGCACTGCCACCGAAACCGAAAATCGCGCTGGTGGTATGTACCGGACGGAGTCGTCCGAATGTGATGTATGGAATATCGAAATTCAGGAACGGCCATGCCAGCTCTGACGCAATATATACGCCCGCTGTCATGGCAATCACACCCCACACCATGGTCATGATGGAGAACTTCTTCACAATATCGAAATTGTATTGCTCGGTACTGCTCAGTGCCGTAACCGCCATGAGGACTCTCCTGCGCCGCCTAGTCTAAATTAACTAGTGTTAGTAAATTGGAATATTACGAATTTTCGGATTTTACCAGCGACGGGTTGCCGCACGCAAGATATGTTCAGTTCTTGAGCAACAATGAAATGTCGTGCGCGATTGCCTGTGGCCCTTCCCCATAGGCCATGTAGAGTCGCAACCGGCCTTGGGTGTCATAGATATATGTCCCGGCACTGTGGTCCACCGTATAACTGCCACGCGCGTCTGGCGGCTGTTTTTGATAAAAGACCTTGAATGATTTGGCCAGTGCGGCAGTCTCTTCTGGACTGGCATACATCCCCAAGAAACCTGGATTGAAGGCGGGCATATACTGGGCAAGCACGCTGCGTGTATCCCGCTGCGGATCCACCGTTACAAAAATGACCTGCACCTTGGCAGCATCCTTGCCAAGCAGCTTCATCGCCATGGAGAAATCCGACAAGGTGGTCGGACAAACATCCGGACAGTGCGTATAACCAAAAAAGATTGCCACAACCTTGCCACGAAAATCGGCCAGAGTGCGCACTTTGCCGGTTTGGTCAGTCAACCGAAAATCGCGCGCGTAATCGACGCCGGTGATATCAGTAGCTTGATAATGCGGCGTCTGTTTCTGACTGCAGCCATTGAAAACAAGCACGACAAACAAAAAAAGGAAATGAACTGGATGCCGGCTGACCATATTGCCTCTTCGAACATACCCACAAGGGAAAGTTTGCCGCGTGTTTGTCACAGGCAAAGCAGGATTGTATTCCTGCTGTCCAAATGATGAAAATATATGGTCAGCTAACCCACCGGCCGCATGAATTTGATCATCCAGTAATGGTCAACCAGCAACAATGCAAACAGCAAACTCAGGTACAGGATCGAGTAACGAAATGTTTTTTGCGCCAGGGCGTCACTGTAATGCCGATAAATGGAAATCGCATAATAGAGGAAGATACCATCCAATATTAGCGTACCCCCCAGGTAGATTAATCCGCTCATGCCCGTAACGAATGGCAACAGTGTCACCGCGGTAAGCGCCACGGTATAGAGCAATACTTGCAAGCGTGTGTATTCTTCACCGTGGGTTACCGGCAGCATGGGCAATCCGGCTTGCGCATATTCCTTGCGGCGGTACAAGGCCAACGCCCAGAAATGCGGCGGGGTCCACACAAAAATAATCAGGAATAACAGTAATGCATCACTGCTCACCTCGCCGGTAACCGCAGCCCATCCCAGCACTGGCGGCATGGCGCCTGATGCCCCTCCAATCACAATATTCTGCGGGGTGGCCGGTTTTAGAAATATGGTATAGACCACCGCATAGCCTACAAACGTGGCCAAGGTTAACCAAGCCGTCAATGGATTAACATAGGCATGCAGTAAATACATCCCGGCGCCACCTACCAAACCAGAAAACACCAGTGTTTGCGCACTATTGACTTCCCCGGTGGGTAGCGGCCGGGCACGCGTGCGCGCCATTTTGGCGTCAATCTTCTGCTCCACCAGGCAGTTGAATGCAGCTGCCGCGCCTGCCACCAAGGCAATCCCGAGCGTAGCGGCCAGCATCGGCACCAAGGGTGGCCAGCTGGGCACCGCGAGGAACATGCCAATCACTGCAGTAAATACAATCAACGATACAACACGCAATTTGCAAAGCCGCAAAAACTGCTGACAGCGACAAACACTTACTTGCAAAATCAGGCTACTCGTCATCTTTTACCTCCGTCCATTGGGCGCTGTATCACACCTTCGGTTTTATTTATTTAGCCAATTTGCGATGTCTTGAGCAAATGCTTGATGTCCTTGATCATGCCACTTGGGTTTGGATTTTTCGGATAACGCATCATCAAGTTACCCAACGGATCAACCATATAAATATAATCCTCTACACGTCCGTTCGCAGAAAATTTTGCGCTCACCTCCTTACCCGCAGTCACCACCACCGTGCCCGGATAGTCGGCCATCAACTCAGGGGCGGGCGCTACATTATCGGTGACCAGCCAAAGCCGCTGCACCCTGTCGCGCTCCGCACCCTGTGCTGTGCGTACCTGGCGCATGGTATAGAGTTTCTTGCGGCAATACTCATCGCACTTGCCGCTATCAAATTCCACCATTACCCATTTACCTTTTAATTGTTCAAGCCTGAATGCAGATCCGTTCGCCTGGGTACCGGTCACACCAGTCAACAACTGTACCGGTAACAATTCTCCATAGTTGGATGTTTTTCCACTGGGCGTCCAGAAATAATACGCAATATATGAAGCCGCTAAGGGCAATGCAAAAAGCCCGAATAACATCAATAGCTTGATACGGGAAATTTTGTTTTCAGGCTGAGATACGTTTGACATTGAGCACCAGATAAATAATTAGAATTGCCGTTGCGATTGCGAACCACTGTACGGCATAACCCATGTTCATCGCCGCACCGGCATCGGGGCGGTCCCATACCCTTACCAGACCATCCCGAGTGTCATTGATCTGTTGGATCAAAATGGGTTGTACAGCATAGGGTAGCGTCGCTGTGTAACGCTTAAAATGCAGGTTTTCCCATACCTGCCCCTGCACCGTTGCTGCCGACAATTCCAGGAAACGGCTAATCGGGTTGGTCACGATACCTTCAATACGTACCTCGCCTGGCACCTGTTCTGCCTGCGGAGGAAGGGCGCGATTACCAACACTCAGCCAACCTCGATTGACCAGCACATAGCTTCCGCTAAAGTCGTCGCGAAATGGTGTGATGACATAGTAGCCTGCACGCCCCTGATAGAGTTTGTTATCGATGTAAATCTGACGAGCAAAATCAAAATGGCCCTGCATGGCCACTTTTTGGTACAACAGGTTTGTGGCATCGCCCCCCGTGCCTGGCAGGGTCACGGCAGGGTCTCGCTGCATCAGGTCATAGCGCGCTTGCAATTGACTTTTTTGATCTGCCCGATCCAGCTGCCAGTTGGCCAAAAACAAGGTCAGCGCGATCATCACTATCATGGCCAACGTTGGCACAAGCGTGGGCTTGAATTGGTATGCTCCAAATCTCATCTTGCTAATGTCTCTGGCATGTCTTGGTAGGCTGGGATAGACTGAAAAAATTGTATCGCGGAGACACGTCATGCGTATTATTGTGTTGATTTTTATTTTTCTGATTCTCGCGAGCCTGTTCAGTGCACTCTACTACCTCATCAAAGACAAAGGCCAGTCCGAACGTACCGTCAAGGCGCTAACGGTACGGATCATACTGTCTCTCACCCTGTTCGCCCTGCTGATGCTCGGCTTCCATTTTGGCTGGTTGCCGCAACGCAGTGTGTAACCCCTGAATAAAGGCGCCGCACACTTGCGCGTGCGGCGCAGTCCCCTTTATCCCCGCCTTGCTCCTATAACCAATACACCACCACAAACAACAGCAACCAGACCACGTCCACAAAGTGCCAATACCAGGACACTGCCTCGAACGCAAAATGATGACTTGGTTTGAAGTGCCCCGCCATCGAACGAAACAGAATCACAATCAACATGATGGTGCCGATGGTGACATGAAGACCATGAAATCCTGTCAGCATGAAAAACGTGGCGCCATATACACCCGCCCCCAGCGTCAGGCCCAGCTTGGTATAGGCTTCGTGATATTCGTAAGCTTGCAAACCGAGGAAGCACAAACCCAAGGCAACCGTCATGACCAGGCCAAGCACCAGCTGGGTGCGATTATTTTTCTTCAATCCCCAGTGCGCCCAGGTTACGGTCAAGCCTGAAGTCAGCAATAGCAAAGTATTGATCGCAGGAATGCCCCAAGCTTCCATTGGAGTGAATTTCGAGGCCAGCCCCGGACCGGCTGTCGGCCAGGTAGCGGTATAGTGCGGCCACAACTGCAGCATGGTTTCGCCCGAGCCCAGACCGGGAACCGAGATTGTGCGCGTATAGAACAGTGCGCCGAAAAAAGCAGCAAAAAACATCACTTCGGAGAAAATGAACCAGCTCATGCTCCAGCGAAATGACATATCCACCTGCTCGTTGTATTTGCCGGCTTCGCTCTCGCGTATGACTGTGCCGAACCAGCCAAACAGCATGAACAGCAGCACACCCGCTCCGGCAAGCATGACGAGCTTACCGTTGCCCATGTTATTGAGATCCATGACAAATCCAAATGCCAGCAGCATCAGTGAAATCGACCCGACAATCGGCCAATGCGATGGTGGTGCGAGGTAATATCTATCCTGATGCGTTTCCATGACTGTGCTCCTCCTTCACTGTTTTATTTTTTCACACGCCTAAAATTCATTCTACTTGGTCACCAAATAGACCAAAAATAAAATCGCACCTACCAATAATGCAGCACCTATCAGCCCGGCCACGATGACCTGAACGGGCTTCAGATGGGTTACATCTGACTGGTAATCCGACTTGCGCCGGATTCCCAGGAAACTCCAGAACACCGTCTTGGCTGCGCGCCATCCGGAGAGTGTTTTACGCTGCTCATCCTTAACCACGTACGCCCTTATCGTTTGCTGCATTAGCTTGGGCATTCGGGTTTAGATTGAAAAACGTATACGACAGGGTAATAGTCTTTACATCCCTGGGCAGTGCTGGGTCAATCACAAACAGTACCGGCATGATTTTGGTTTCATGCGGTTTAAGCACCTGTTTGGTGAAACAAAAACACTCGATTTTCTTGAAATATTGCACGGCAAGTGCAGGTGCGTAACTCGGGATCGCCTGTCCGGTAATCGGCACATCACTGTTATTGACCGCCTTGTAATCCACCTGCATCAATTGCCCCGGGTGCACTTCAACGATGGGCTTCATGGAGGAAAATTTCCATGGCATGTTTTCGTTGAGGTTGGCATCCAGTTCAAGCCGTATTTTTCGACTCATGTCTACTTGGGTATTTTTGGCGAGCTCCTGCTCACCGCCCTTGTTGAGGCCACTGACTTCGCAAATCTTGTTGTAAAACGGTATCAGCGCAAAACCGAACCCGAACATTGCAACGGCAACAATGCCCAGTTTTTTCAGCATCACCCGGTTAGCATGCGTCGCGTTCATTGCCAATGATCAAAAATGGTGTAAAGAAACAAGCCGACCGCTATCAATGCTAGCGAGATCGCTGTGAAATATTTTTTAACTTCGTTATTCAACATGTTCACCTATTCCAGTTCGAGCAGAGCGACCGCCCTGCTCGCAAGTGTTTACTTCACCATCGGTGCTGTTTCAAACGTGTGATAGGGCGCGGGGGATGGCACTGTCCACTCCAGCCCTTCGGCACCTTCCCACACTTTGTCGGTTGCCTTGGCTCCGCCACGCACTGCCTTCAACACCACGGCCAGGAATATCAACTGGCTTGCGCCAAAGATGAATCCCCCGATGGAAGCAATCTGGTTGAACTGAGTGAACTGCAACGCATAGTCCGGAACGCGCCGCGGCATGCCGGCCAACCCGAGGAAGTGCATGGGGAAGAACAGGATATTCATGGAAATGACCGAGAGCCAGAAATGCAGCTTGCCCAGTTTTTCGTCATACATGTGCCCGGTCCATTTTGGCAGCCAGTAATATGCGCCCGCAAAAATCGCGAACAGCGCACCGGATACCAGCACATAGTGAAAATGCGCGACTACGTAATAAGTATCCTGCAACTGGA
>JANMKH010000043.1:0-4571 GCA_031371965.1 Sulfuriferula sp. | reverse complement strand
ATTCCCGGACGGGCGAGCCGCGCTCAGGCCGGTTGAGGCTGAACCTGCTTGCGGCGTGCCCGGAACATGCCGATCAAGCCCAGCCCCGACAGCAGCATGACGTAGGTCTCCGGCTCGGGCACGGAAGTGACAGGCACATTTGCCGCGTCGGGGGCGAAGTCGCTGATCTGGTTGTTCTGACCCAGTCCCACGCGCGGCCAGATGTTCCAGGTATATTCACCCGGCTGGAAACCGGTGGAAGGGAACAGCGACAGCGGCAGATCGGCACCGGTGATGGTATTGCCGTTCAGCTGCACACTGCCGGCGGCCAAGTTGGTCATCGTGTTGTTGATGAAGTCGTTGTACACGCCGGTGCCGTTGGGACGCAGAATCAGCACGGAGTCGAAGAATACGCCAGCGCCAATCGGTGGCGATCCATTCAGGAAGCGTTGCGTACCCTGGCCGCGATCCAGACCCCAGACATACAGCGCACCGGGGGTCTGCCCCAGCGCTCCGGCCAGCGTGGCGCTGAAAGTGAATTGCTGAGCGGTTGTGTTATAGAAACCGGCGGCGCTGACGACGTCCAGATCGCTGTTGTGGGGTGCGACGGTGAAGCTGGGCAGAAAGTCGTTGGTTGCATCGGTAATGACACTGGCGTGAACGGGATTGATGCTGAAAGCGGCAAGGGCAATAAGCCCCGCACGGCACAACGGGCAATTCAACATGATGCACTCCTTGGTCTGAATGGATTGAATGCAATGCCACAGGCGTGGTTGCATCAACATAAACAGGCGGAACGAAAGTTTTATTCCAGGTGCCTGAAAAAAAGCTTACAGGGAGGTCCATCGACGTATTTCCTTCAGACAACAGGCCCCTCCAGGCGACACCCCTATATGTAACAGCGCGGTTTTACACTCCATGCCCATGAGCAAGCCAGCGGGCGCACTCCGGGCCTAATTCGCGCATCGTACGTGCTTCGTATTCAGCTGATTCATCCGCCGTCAGCGTGTCCCGCCAGCGGCCATTCACCCCCTTGTTGATGAATACCTCGGCGCCACCATCCCAAAATGCACCGCCGAGCGGCACACTCTTGGCTGCGTTCTTTTTCATCCAGTCGAATGAGCAGTATTCGAGGATCGCGGGCCATTGTGCCTCGTCCAAGGGGATATCGAGGAATCGGGCTATGCGGCGCATTTCTCCCGGCATGTCGCGCTTGAGGTCGTTGAAGTGAATGAACAGGACATTCGGCAGCTCGCGAATTTTCCACCAGGCGCGTAGATTTTCCCAGAACGACCAGAAAGGGTGGCCATCCCGGTCCATCCAGTCGCGCCAGTACTGACGAATATCTGCAGGGGGCGGTTCGATGGGTGGGCCAACGCGGCCGGGCGTATCGTTCAGCGCCTCATACCAGGCATGATTGGCGTTGACGTGATGGTTATACATGCTCCAGAGCACATCCCGGCCATCGCGGCCGATGTAGATATATTTCGCCTTGGGCGAGTACACCAGCGCATCCAGCGGAAGATGCGTTTTAATGATTCTGCGATGCGTCTGCGCCTCCACCTGCGGCAATTTCACCTCCTTGGGCGGCACGCGCAAATCCAGCCAGGGCGACATTTCCGCTACCGCCAGATCCGGGTCACCATTGAACAGCATCTGCGCCACGATCTGCTGCATCCAGGTGGTGCCGGATTTGGCGTAAGTGGCAATGATGATGTCGTCGTTCCGAAACTGGAAATCGTTCCAGATCGTTGAATCAAAGTGGTGGCTATGCAGTTCTCTGGACTTGACCGGCCAGGCAATATTCACAGACATGATTCATTCCCCTGTTAAGCAAGTAATAATGTCGCAACGTCTGCCGTGCCTCGCATTGCAATCGAGAGACATGCGCCTGGGAAACCAGCTCTTCCTTTATCGCGATGCCCGAAACTTTCGGGATCACGCAGGCTCTCATATTGCACATACCTCATTATTTTCGCCAGAAAATGTGAGCTGAAGGCGTCACAATCTATTGTAAATCCACTTTTCTGGAGGTCCGCATGGGCAATAACATCGCAGGCAAAATTGTCGTCATCACCGGTGCCAGCAGCGGGCTGGGCGAGGCAACCGCACGGCATTTATCCGAGCAAGGTGCCGTGGTAGTGCTCGGTGCCCGGCGGATTGACCGGATTAACGCATTGGCAAAAGAACTTGCGGGCAGCGAAGGCAAGGCCTTCGCCGTGCAAACCGATGTGACTCAATGCGAGCAAGTCAAGAAGCTGGTCGAGACCGCCGTGGAAAAATACGGGCGCATCGACGTCATGATCAATAACGCCGGACTGATGCCGCATTCCCCGCTGGAACGGCTCAAGATCGACGACTGGGACCGCATGATCGACGTGAATATCAAAGGCGTGTTATACGGGATCGCCGCGGCGCTGCCCTACATGCAGAAGCAAAAATCCGGGCACATCATCAACGTCTCCTCGGTCGCCGGCCATAAAGTCCGCCCCGCTGGCGCCGTCTATGCCGCGACCAAGCACGCGGTCCTGGCATTGTCCGAAGGTCTGCGCCAAGAAGTGAAGCCGTACAATATCCGCACCACCGTCATTTCACCCGGCGCAATTGCCACCGAACTGCCCAATAGCGTTACCGAGCCAGACATCGCCGATAATGTCCGAGAAATCTATGAAATCGCCATCCCAGCCGATTCGTTCGCCAGAGCCGTCGCCTTTGCAATCAGCCAGCCAGACGACATCGACGTGAATGAAATCCTGTTCAGGCCGACCCGGCAAGAGATTTAGCAGGAAATACTGGAATTGGAACCAACCTCGTTTTACCCGATTCGCTCAGGTAAAACTGGCGGCGCATTTTCCCCTTCTGCACCGCCTTGATTTGCAGCTAATCTACTGTCCGCTTGCGAGTAGCCCGGGTGGAGCGAGCGCTTAGACGGGAAGGTTTTTCAACCAAACGACCCGAGACAAACTTGTGCAGTACGCTAGCGATCAGCGTCTGATAAGGAATACCCTCTTCCAGCGCACGGGCCTGAATGTCCATCAGATCAGGTGAGGAAAGGCGGATGTTGACGCGCCGATCCTTGATAAATGTGGCTTGCGCCGCCTCCTGATACTTCTTGAGTTGAGCTTTCGACGGGAGGATGGACTTAAGCTCGCCCTTTTCATAAGCGGCGAGTATGTCATCCTCGAAAGTGTCACGCTTTTTCATCTGAGCCACCTTGCTTCAAATAGTCCCGAGTCGCTTTGCGGCTGGGAATGATTGTTTTGAGAAAAAAATAGTTTTCCTCTTCAACGAAAGGAACCAGCCAAGCATAGCCATTAAGCGCGACGACAAAAACCAGTTGGTTTGGGTATTTGTCCGGATTGGAGTGCTGCAACAAATCCAATAACCCATCGGCTTCTATAGCCAACACGATCTCCTCGAAAGAGACGTTGCGCTCGGCTTTTAGCTGTTCGTTTTTCTCATGGTTCCAGCGAAAGGGATTCATGGGCCTAGTATAGGAAAACGTGTGCCTTTTGTCACCAGCTTACCAAGCCATCGTATGACAATACAAGATATAACTCCGTTCAACAGGAAGTCAGATTGCACTCAGTGCTTCTCACAAAGGCGCAGGAGGAATAGCGCGGCGCATTTCCCCCTCTGCAGCAGCCCCAGGCGTCAGGCCAAAAACCGATCAGTCGGGGCGGCTGTTTGAGCCGCAGGCGAGTTCCCGCCCCGACCGGTTTTTGACCTGACGACTGGGGGAAGCCGAAGGCCTGCAAGGTGGGGCGTGCTTTCTTTGGTTCATTTCTTTGCACGAGCAAAGAAAGAACTTGCCGCCGGGCAATCCCGGCCGGCCACAGGTTGCGAAACGTGACTTGCCTAAACCAGAGTCTTATTGAAACAAGAACCTCGATTTCTCAAGCAAGAGTCAAGGCCTGACCCTGGCATTCTTTTTCGCCCGGCGCAATTGCCACCGAACTGCCCAACAGCGTGACCGAGCCGGATATCGCCGACAATGTCCGAAAAATCTATGAAATCGCCATTCCAGCCGACTCGTTCGCAAGGGCTGTCGCCTTTGCGATGAGTCAGCCAGACGAGATCGACGTGAACGAAATCCTGTTCAGGCCGACCCGTCAGGAGATATAACCGAGGTCGTATTGCACATGGCCCTGTAGCACAGGTGAATGGTGCAGTGCGCCCCCTAAGCAACAGCCCTTGGCGTCAGGCGTAATGTAGGGTGCCAATAAGCGAAGCGCATTGCACCGAATGTCTTAATTCGGCGCAATAACGATTGCGCCCTACCGGGCTACGGGATCGTTGGTGAACTTTGGCATGAGACGCTCTTTTTCGTAAAGAAAATGGTAAGCCTTCATCTTGCTTTTGCGCGCCTAAGGTTTCTATTTTTAGTCAATGTTGGGTAAGGTGGCACTGAAGAGGTTGGAACTGGCTCGGTTCCGGCCACTGGTGGTTACGGAAACACCATAAGTGGCGGCAGTAAGGCCGCGAGGCAGGCTGGCCACGACTTCTTGCTCCGAAGAACGCCTCACCTCCAATACCTGATCGGACAACATGACAGTGGGCGGTGTCGCGCCGAAATTGCGGCCGGTAATAAT
>JANMKH010000035.1:0-5020 GCA_031371965.1 Sulfuriferula sp. | reverse complement strand
CTGGACGCGATCCAGAACTTTGGCGCGATGGACGTGCTGTGCACCGACAAGACCGGTACCCTGACCCAGGATAAAATTTTCCTGGCTCGTCACACTGACGTGTTCGGCGAGGTGTCGGATCAGGTGCTGGAGTATGCCTATCTCAATAGCTACTACCAGACCGGCCTGAAAAACCTGCTCGACGTAGCGGTGCTGGAACACGCCGAAGTGCATCGTGAACTCAACGTCGCAAAGCACTACCGCAAGGTGGACGAAATCCCTTTCGATTTTCAGCGGCGGCGCATGTCCGTCGTGGTGTCAGAACGCGATGATCACCACGAACTGATCTGTAAAGGCGCGGTAGAGGAGATCCTCGGTGTGTGCAACCGGGTGCAACATGGCGATGCGATCGAGCCGCTCTCAGCTGAACTGCTGGCGCAGGTGAATAGCCTGACCGCCGCACTCAATGAAGAGGGCCTGCGCGTGGTGGCGGTCGCGATGAAAGAAACCCCGCCCACCCAGAACGTTTACAGTGTGGCGGACGAATCCGGCCTGGTCCTGGTAGGCTATATCGCCTTCCTCGACCCGCCCAAGGAATCCACCGCCCCTGCACTCAAGGCGCTGCAGGCACACGGTGTTGCCGTGAAAGTCCTGACCGGGGACAACGAGCGCGTCACTGCCAAAATTTGCCGTGAAGTCGGCTTGCCGACGCAAGGCGTGATACTGGGCAATACGATCGAGGCAATCAGCGATACCGAGCTGGCGCTCGTGGTCGAACAGCACAACGTGTTCGCCAAGCTCTCGCCTGCGCACAAGGAGCGCATCGTGCGCGCGCTCAAAGCCAATGGTCAGGTGGTGGGTTTCATGGGCGATGGCATCAACGACGCGCCCGCCCTGCGCGCCGCCGACATCGGCATTTCGGTGGATACCGCCGTGGACATCGCCAAGGAGGCTGCCGACATTATCCTGCTGGAAAAGAGCCTGATGGTGCTGGAACAAGGCGTGATCGAAGGCCGCAAGACCTTTGCCAATATGCTCAAGTACATCAAGATGACTGCCAGCTCGAACTTCGGCAACATGTTCTCGGTGCTGGTGGCGAGCGCCTTTTTGCCGTTCCTGCCGATGCTGCCGCTGCATCTGCTGGTGCTGAACCTGCTCTATGACATTTCGCAGACAGCTATTCCTTTCGACAACGTCGACGAGGAGCAGGTCAGGCTGCCGCAACGCTGGAATCCGGAGCATATCAGCCGTTTCATGGTGTTCTTCGGGCCGGTCAGCTCGATCTTCGACATCGCTACTTACGCCCTGATGTGGTTCTTTTTTGGCGCCAATACGGTAGCGCATCAGACCTTGTTCCAGTCGGGCTGGTTCATCGAGAGCCTGCTGTCGCAGACGGTGATCGTGTATATGCTGCGCACCCGGAAAATCCCGTTCATCCAGAGCCGCATAGGCTGGCCGCTGCTGGCAACGACGATGGCTGTGATGATGGTCGGGGTGCTGTTGCCGATGGGGCCGTTCGCGCATTACTTCAGGCTGCAAGCGCTGCCGCTCGCCTACTTTCCGTTCCTGGTCGTCATCCTGTTAGCCTACGTGCTGCTGATTCAGGCAATGAAGCGGTTCTATACGCGCCGCTACGGCTGGCAGTAAGTAAGGGCTTGCCGGCTACAACCCCAGGCGCTGCCAGATGGCAGTGGTGAGCGCTGCCTGGTTCATGGTGTAGAAGTGCAAGCCGGGAGCGCCCGCCTTGAGCAGGCGCTCGCATAAATCGGTCACCACATCCAGACCGAAGGCGCGAATGGATTCGATGTCGTCGCTGTAGCCTTCCAGCTGCTTGCGCATCCAGCGCGGAATTTCTGCGCCGCAAGCGTCGGAGAAGCGCGCCAGCTGCGAGAAATTACCGATCGGCATGATGCCTGGCACGATGGGAAGGGTGACTCCCAGTGCGGCGCATTCGTCGACGAAATTGAAATACGCGTCGGCGTTGAAAAAATATTGGGTGATCGCGGAATTGGCGCCCGCGTCCACCTTGCGCTTGAAGTTGAGCAGATCGTCGCGCGCGCTGCGGGCTTGCGGATGGTATTCCGGATACGCCGCCACTTCGATGTTGAACCAGTCGCCGGTTTCGCTGCGGATGAATTCCACCAGTTCGTTGGCGTAGCGAAACTCGCCGGTGCTGGCCATGCCCGAAGGCAGGTCGCCGCGCAGCGCCACAATGTGGCGGATACCATGGGTCTGGTATTCCTGCAGGATGGCGCGGATATTGTCATGGGTGGAGCCGATACAGGACAGGTGCGGTGCGGCTGCGTAGCCGGCGCGCTGGATGTCGAGCACGGTTTCCAGCGAATGGTCGCGGGTGGAGCCGCCGGCGCCGAACGTTACCGAGAAAAACTTGGGTTTCAGCAAGGCCAGCTGGTCACGCGTGGCGCGCAGCTTGTCCATGCCTTCCGGCGTTTTAGGCGGGAAAAACTCAAAACTGAAAGTACGCTTGACCATGTTCAAGTCTAATCCTTATTGCCGGGTATGAAAGCCGAGAGCACCCAGGCAATCACGCCATAGAGAATGGCGCCGACAAATGCGGCGCCGAAGTTGGTGACATGAAAGCCTGGCAGCAAACTGCCGGCCAGCCAGAACAACAGGCCGTTCAGCACAAAATAAAACAGTCCCAACGTCAGCAAGGTAATCGGCAGGGTCAAAATGGTCAGCACCGGGCGCACCACGCTGTTGATCAAACCCAGTACCAGCGCGGCCATCAGCGCCCAGCCAAAACTTGCCACCTGGATGGCCGGCAGCAGGTAGGTGACAGCTAGCAAAGCCACGGCATTCAATAACCACAGTAACAATAGACGCATTGTCGTTCTCCGGTTCGTAATGTGTTTGCCGTCGCCTTGATCCAGCTTAATAGCGGTAATGCGCCGCCTTGTATGGCCCGTTCTTGTCTACGCTGATGTAGGCAGCCTGCTGCTCGGTCAGTTCGGTCAATTGCACGTTCAGGGTTTTCAATTGCAGGCGCGCGACTTTTTCGTCCAGGTGCTTGGGCAGCGTGTACACGCCTACCGGATAGTCGGCGGTGCGGGTGAATAGCTCGATCTGGGCGATGGTCTGGTTGGCGAAGGACGAGCTCATCACGTAGGACGGGTGGCCGGTGGCGCAGCCCAGGTTCACCAGTCGGCCTTTGGCCAGCAGAATGATGCGTTTGCCGTCCGGGAAAATCACGTGATCCACCTGCGGCTTGATTTCTTCCCACTGGTATTTTTCGATGCCGGCGACGTCGATCTCGTTATCGAAGTGGCCGATATTGCAGACGATGGCCTGGTTTTTCATTTTCACCATGTGGTCATGGGTAATGACATTGTAGTTGCCGGTGGCGGTGACGAAAATGTCGGCCTTGTCCACGGCGTAGTCCATGGTCACCACGCGATAGCCTTCCATGGCTGCCTGCAAGGCACAAATCGGATCGATCTCGGTTACCCAGACCTGCGCGGACAAAGCCCGTAGCGCCTGCGCCGAGCCCTTGCCGACGTCGCCGTAGCCTGCAACCACCGCGACCTTGCCGGCAATCATCACGTCGGTGGCGCGCTTGATGCCATCCACCAGTGATTCGCGGCAGCCGTAGAGGTTGTCGAACTTGGATTTGGTGACCGAATCGTTGACGTTGAAAGCCGGGAATTTCAGCTCGCCGCGTTCAAACATCTGGTACAGGCGGTGCACGCCGGTGGTGGTTTCCTCGGTCACGCCCTTGATTTGCGCCAGGCGCGTGGAATACCACGTGGCATCGATCGCAAGCTTGGCCTTGATTGCTGCGAACAGCACACGTTCTTCTTCGCTGCCCGGCTTGGACAGCACGCCGATGTCGGATTCGGCACGGGTGCCCAGATGCAGCAGCATGGTGGCATCGCCGCCGTCATCCAGGATCATGTTGGAATAGCCGCCGTCCGGCCATTCGAAAATGCGGTGGGTGTAGTCCCAGTAGTCGGTCAGCGATTCGCCCTTGACCGCAAACACCGGCGTGCCGGTCGCGGCAATCGCCGCCGCCGCATGATCCTGCGTGGAGAAAATATTGCACGACGCCCAGCGCACTTCGGCACCCAGCGCCTGCAGGGTTTCGATCAGCACTGCGGTCTGGATGGTCATGTGCAGCGAGCCGGTGATGCGCGCGCCCTGGAGCGGCTGGCGGGTGGAAAATTCCTCACGGATCGCCATCAGGCCGGGCATTTCGATTTCGGCGATGTTGATTTCCTTGCGTCCCCAGTCGGCCAGCGACAGATCGGCAATGACATAATCGGGGGTGCTGCTGGATAGTGTGACGGCGTTCATCACGCCCTCCTTTCTGTAATAAAGACCAAAAAAGCAAGACGTGAGCGCGGTTTCAAATTGAAACGCCTTGAGCCTGGCGGGATGGATACCCGTCGCAACGCTCCTCAAGGCTGGTTGGTAATTCTACCGCAGAGGGCGCGGAGAGCGCAGCATTTTTTGCTGCGCTCCCCTGAACGCCTTACAGGCCAGCATCCGCGCGCAGTGCCTCGGCCTTGTCGATGGACTCCCACGTGAACTCCGGTTCGTCGCGGCCGAAATGGCCGTAGCTGGCGGTGCGCGTATAGATCGGGCGCAGCAGGTTGAGGGTCTGGATAATCGCCTTGGGGCGCAGGTCGAAGTGCGCTTCCACCAGCTTGGCAATTTTTTCGTCGGCGATTTTGCCGGTGCCAAAGGTATTCACCATCAGCGACACCGGGCGTGCCACGCCGATGGCATAGGCCACCTGCACCAGGCACTTGCTGGCGAGACCGGCAGCAACAATGTTTTTCGCTACATAGCGTCCGGCATAGGCGGCGGAACGATCCACCTTGCTCGGATCCTTGCCGGAGAATGCGCCGCCGCCGTGCGGGGCTGCACCGCCGTAGGTGTCGACGATGATCTTGCGGCCGGTCAGACCGGCGTCACCCATTGGACCGCCGATGACGAAGCGGCCGGTGGGGTTGACCAGGTAGCGCACGTCGTTTTTGAGCAGATCGCCGGAAATCACCGGCTTGATGATTTCCTCGAT
>JANMKH010000027.1:0-4448 GCA_031371965.1 Sulfuriferula sp. | reverse complement strand
GCCGTGTCAAAGCCATCGGTGAGGCGCAGCGCATTCATCATGAATTCAAACGGCAGATCGGCACGCGCGACGGCTTGTTCGCTCTGTATCGGATTGCCCGCCAGTGCGTGCTCCATATATTCGCGCGGATGTTTGTGGCGCATCTGGCGAATGATGCGGTCGTGGAACGACAGTTTGCCGTGCGCCCCGGCGCCAATGCCGAGATAGTCGCCAAACCGCCAGTAATTCAAATTGTGCCGGCACTGGCGCTGCGGTCGGGCAAAGGCAGAGGTTTCGTAGTGCAGATAGCCGGCACTGGCCAGGGTGGCTTCCACCATCATCTGCATGTCGGCGGATAAATCATCGTCCGGCAACGGCGGCGGCGCAGCGTGAAACGGCGTGTTCGGCTCCAGCGTGAGGTGGTAGCATGACAGGTGCGGCGGCGCGTAGCTCAGCGCCGTATCCACATCGCGCTGCGCCTGTTGCAGGGTTTGCCCGGGCAGTGCGTACATCAGGTCGAGGTTGAAATTGTCGAACGTGGAGACGGCAATCTGCACCGCGCGATGCGCTTCCCGGTCGTCATGGATGCGCCCCAGCGCGCGCAAGTGGCCCGGGTCAAAACTCTGCACGCCGAGCGATAGCCGGTTTACCCCCGCTGCCTTGAAACCCGCGAATTTCTCCGCCTCCACCGTACCGGGGTTGGCTTCCAGCGTGATCTCGGCAAAGTGATCGAGCCGGGTCAGCGTGCGTACCATGCTGAGGATGGCGTCGATCGCCTCTGCTGAAAACAGGCTGGGTGTGCCGCCGCCGAAGAAGATGGAATGGATGCCGCGCCCCCAGATCAGCGGCAGCGCCGATTCCAGATCACGCGTGAGCGCTTCGATATAGCGCGCCTCCGGCAACGCGTCGCGCGCCGTATGCGAATTGAAGTCGCAATACGGGCATTTTTTGATGCACCAGGGAATGTGGATATACAGCGCCAGCGGCGGTAATGCGGTGAGACGGAATTCTAACGGGAGGGCAGTCATGGGCGGGATTGTACCGCCGATGCGCAACGAGGCCATGAGTGTTGGGTGTAAACTATGCACATTCATAGTGGAATCAATACGTTGCAGTATTTATTCCGCGTTTGTTAAAGTCAGTCAAAGTTTTGCCGATAACCGATTATGCTAAAAAAAATCAATATACGGGATGCGCGTCTGGGGATGTTCATTCACGAAATCTGCGGCAGCTGGATGGATCATCCATTCTGGAAGAAATCATTCCTGCTTTGCGAAGAAGTGGATTTTAATACGCTCAAACAGTGCGGTGTGAAAGAGGTATGGATCGATATCAGCAGGGGGCTGGATGTAGAAGCGATTGTCCCTACGGTTACCGCCGAAACCGAAAACGCGCGCGTCGATAATACATTCCAGCTGCTGGCCAAGAGTACAAAAGAAAAAGCACCGCCGCGAGCGTCATTGCAGGATGAACTGGTGCGCGCCAGGAAGGTGCACGCCAAGGCGGCACAGGCCGTCACCTCCATGTTTGGCGAGGCGCGCATGGGAAATGCCATCAAGCTGGAGGAGGTGGGAACGCTGGTGGAGGAAATCAACCAGTCGATTGCGCGTAACTCTGATGCATTGTTAAGCCTCGCGCGCCTGAAAAATGCTGACAATTACACTTATTTACACTCGGTTGCAGTATGCGCCCTGATGATTGCGCTTGGCCGCCAGATGGGTCTGGAAGACGCGCTTCTGAAAGAAGTGGGGATGGCGGGTTTGTTGCACGACGTGGGCAAGATGGCTATTCCTGGCGAGATATTGAACAAGCCCGGGCGTTTGACGGATGAAGAGTTTCTGATCGTCAAAGCGCACCCGCAACAGGGCTGGGAGATGCTCAAGTGCTGTCCCAATGTGAACGATATAGCACTGGATGTGTGTTTACATCATCACGAGACCGTGGTTGGAACAGGCTATCCTGATGGACTTTCCGGCGAGGCATTGAGTCTGTACGCGCGTATGGGTGCCGTGTGCGATGTCTATGACGCGATTACGTCGGAGCGCTGTTACAAGGTGGGCTGGGCGCCCGGGGAGGCGATCCGCAAAATGACCGAATGGAAAGATGGCCGCTTTGATGAGGCTGTCTTCCGCGCATTCGTCAAAACGGTGGGCATCTATCCGGCGGGTACTCTGGTGAAACTTAAATCCGGGCGGCTGGGCGTAGTGATGGAGCAGTCTGAAAAAAGCTTGCTTACGCCCGTGATCAAGGTGTTTTTCTCAACCCGTTCGAATGCGCATATCAAACCGGAATTGATCGATTTGTCGAGATCGCCGGAGATTATCGCCAATCTGGAAGACTCGGAGAAGTGGGGGTTTGATTTGGATGAACTGACTGGTTTAAAGGTGTGATGGTTGGCAGATAACCCACGTCATTGACCAGAACGCAGTTTGTCCACCAGTTGCAGCAGCGCCTTCCCGCGGTGACTGATCGTGTTTTTTTCATCGGGTGCCAATTCGGCACCTGTTTTGCCTAATGCAGGCACCAAAAAGTAGGGGTCGTAACCGAAGCCGCCATCGCCACGCGGCGTATCGATGATTTCACCGTGCCAGCTGCCTTCGGCGATGAGCGGTTGCGGATCATCCGCGTGACGCAGATAGACAATCACGCAGTAATAATGAGCGCGCCGGCTGCTTTGCCCGGCGAGCGCGGCAATCAGTTTTTCATTATTGCGCTGGTCGGATTTGGGCTCGCCGGCGTAGCGGGCGGAATATACCCCGGGCGCCCCCCCGAGGGCATCCACGCAGATGCCGGAGTCGTCAGCCAGCGCCGGCAGGCCGGTGAGGTACGCGGCGTGGCGTGCCTTGGCAATGCAGTTCTCGACAAAGGTGACATAGGGTTCTTCCGCTTCGGGTACGTTATAGGCGGATTGCGGCACGGCTTCGAACCCCAGCGGGGCGAGAATGCGGCTGATTTCGCGCAGTTTGCCGGGGTTGTTGCTGGCGATGACGAGTTTTTGCATATACTTGAGCAGCTCCTGTTTTTTAAATTCTTTCTATTGGCTTTTATTTTTAATAATCTATATTAAGTCCAATAATTATACTAATTTCAGCAAACTTTCCCCCATTAGAAGCTTTAGCCGTACCCATACGCCCTTGCGATTTTTTTTTGAGGGACACAAACATCAGGAGTTTTGATCACGTCAGGTAAAGGAGTTGCTGATTATGAAAGGCTATTCGTTTGGTGCATGGACAGTAGCAGCAGCGTCGATTTCTCTCGCGGTGATGGCCCAGCCGCTAGGCTTGCCGCCTGTCCCCATTCCTGCGGACAATCCGCAAAGCCCAGAGAAAATTAAGCTTGGTGACAAATTATTCCACGATAAGCGGTTAAGTTCCACCGGGCAGGTGAACTGCGCTACCTGCCACGATGCCAAAAAAACTTTTACCGACAGTCCGCTGCGAGTTTCGCAGGGCGTCAATAAGCTAAAGGGCACACGCAACGCCCCGACCGTGGTCAACGCAGCTTATTTTCATAAGTTGTTTTGGGATGGGCGAGAACCAAGCCTGGAAGAGCAATCCAAAGATCCCATGGTCAATCCGGTAGAAATGGGACTCCCGAACCACCAACCAGTGCTCAAACTTATCCGAACCGATCCGGAATACGCGAAGGCGTTTAAAGCGGTATTCGGCAAGAGCGGAGATCAGTTGACGATGGTGGAAGTGGAAAAAGCCATCGCCAGTTTCGAACGCACTATCGTTGCGGGTGATTCGCCCTTCGACCACTACTATTTCGGTGGCGATAAGAAAGCCATGACACCCGCGCAAATTCGGGGCTTCCAGGTATTTATGGGGCAGGGGCGCTGCGTTTCCTGCCATACCGTGGAACAAGACCAGGCGCTTTTCACCGACAATCGTTTTCACAATATTGGCATAGGCATTAACCAGATGCAGAAAGACGTGCCGCGCCTGGCTGGCGAATTTTTGAAAGCCAAAGGGCAAGGAGGAAACGTGGACAAAGCCGTACTGAGCAACCCGAAAACCTCAAATCTGGGCCGTTTTGCAGTGACGGATGCATTGGACGACATGGGTTCGTTCAAAACTTCGACGTTGCGCAATATTGCCATGACCGCGCCGTACATGCATGACGGCAGCTTGAAAACCCTGAAGGAAGTGGTCGTCCACTACAACAATGGCGGGGTTACCAAGAAGGGCGATCGGGTCAATGATTTCTTGAGCGGAGGCATCCGCCCGTTGAATTTGAGCGAACGGCAGATATCGGATTTAGTCGCTTTTATGGGAGCGCTGACCAGTCCGGAATATGCAAAATCAGTCAAAACGGCTAAAAAATAGGGGAACAAGCATGAGCAAATCAATCAATCGTCGGGATTTTCTGAAAGGTGCCGGCGTACTGGCGGTGGCAGGCGCGCTGCCTGTCAGCATGGTAGAGCTGGCGTTTGCCGACAGTGCGCAAAACTTCAGCTTTGCGTATAT
>JANMKH010000024.1:0-12846 GCA_031371965.1 Sulfuriferula sp. | reverse complement strand
ACGCAGCGGCGATCGCCCATTCGCCCACGGGCACGATCAGTCCAACCTCCTCCGCCATGGCGATAAAATCCTTGGGCGAAATCATTCCATATTCAGGATGCTGCCAGCGTAGCAACGATTCGACCGAGCTGATTTCACCATCATCGAGCCGGTATTTTGGTTGGTAGTGCAACACCAGTTCTTGCCGCTCCAGGGCACGATGCAGGGAAGCCTCCAGCGTCAAGCGGTGCGACGCCTGCTCGAACATGCCCGAGCTGTAATAGCTGATGCATTCACTGTCATTACTGCTGCCACGATTGAGTGCGGTGGCCGCGTTGCGCAACAGGCTTTCGGCATCGCTGCCGTCGGACGGATAGAAAGTCACGCCAGCACAGGCCTTGATAAAGACTTCTCTACCCTCTACATTGAACGGGATCTGGAACGTTTCGATCAGTTGCTGAACTCTGCGTGCGGCCTCGCCTGGATAAATCAGATTGGACAGAACAATCAGGTACTTGTCGCTATCCGGTCGCGCCAGGGTGTCTTCGCTATGCATCAGCGGCTTCAGGCGCTGTGCAACCTGCTGCAATACCTGATTACCCCCCGCGTGACCGAGGTTGTCATTGACCGCCTTGAAGCGTTTGAGATTGAGTTGCACCACGCCGACCAGACGGTGGCGGCGTTCTGCCTCGTTGAGTGCGGAGCGCAACCGATCCACTGCCAGTATCTGATTGGGGAGATCAGTCAGGCTGTCATGCGTAGCCAGATGGGCAAGTGCGGCTTCCTGCTGTTTGCGTTCAGTAATATCGTAGGCGGTACCCAGACCGGCTTGCCTGCCTTCATAGGTAATTACTCCGGCAGTGAAATCCAGCCAGCGGGTTTCACCGGTGTGAGTCTGGACCGGAAACTCATAGCGACTTGAAACTTCTTGCCCGGCCATTCTGGCATCGGCTCGCGCATGCACCAATTCCCGATAATCCGGATGCACCAGATGCCAGGACGGCATATTGCGTAATTCTGCCGCGCTGTAACCGCTGATCCTCTCGGCTTCCGGGTTTGCATAAACGATGTAATCGCCCTGATAGATAAAAATCGCCGCCGCCGTGGTTTCAGTCAGCGTACGAAATTTCACTTCGCTGGCCTGTAGCGTCTCACGTGCGGCTTGATGCCGAAGTATTTCGCTGCGCAGTTGCTCGGTACTAGTATTGACGGTCTGTTCCAGCTCGGCCTGACTTTGACGGCGGCGAACTGCATTCACCCGGATCAGATACGCTGTGAAGAGCAGCGTGGTCAGCATTAGCAAAGCGTTGATCTGTACTGTCGTCCACAACGCATGTCGCGACCGGTTGCGCTGTTCCTGAAATTGCTGAAGCCGCCGCCGCTCCACGCTCTGAAATGCCCGCAAATCGCGCAGTATGGCGTCCATCTGTGTCTGCCTGGTATCCGTCTGCGTCTGGGCTAATGGCCTTGTATCGGTTGTGCCCGGAGGCGCATCCAGTTCTGCCATATATGACCATACATGCTGGCGCAGCTGAATAATCTGGCCATAGCCTTCCGGAGTAGTGCGCATCAGCAGGCCAAGCTCCCTCAGCGCACTTTCTGCTGCTTGAATATCCTGCCGATACCGTCTGAGCGTTTGTGCGTTGGCATCCTGCAAATATGCAGCATGATCGTCCTCGGCCTGCTGGAGCTGCGACCAGAGATGTTCGCTGAAATACAGAGCTCGATAAGCTGTATTCACCTGCGATTCGGCCACCAGGTTGTTCTGGTTAGTGCGATAAATCAGCCATGCCGCCACCAGCGCCAAGCCAGCCAGGACCAAGACTATACGCACAAGCCAGGCGTGTTTTTCCATTTATTTCGGCATTTGATGTTGAAGATTGGCGCTGATGCCAGCGGACATTTGCAGCCATTGGGCAGCCAGATCAGGGGGGAGGTGTGCGGACAAAGTCTCGCCAAACAATACCAGCCAGCGTGCGAAGGCTGCTGGTGTCAACCCCAGTCTGCGGTGCTGTCCCAGCATGTCGAACTGGCGTGGCTGCGCCAATGTGCCACCCATCGCTACCCACCAGAAATCGGCAATGTGCGCCTCATGTTCGGAAAAATCGGGGATGCCGTCGAAATATCCATGCAGCACCGGGTCCGTCCGCAGCTTGGCATAGAACGCGTGTACCACCTGGCCGACACGGTCACGGCCGATTTTCTCGCACAGCGGTTCAAGTTTGCGGCGGTGAGAAGATGCGCCAGTCTGCATCGATCAATCCTTGCAACGGTTGGTATTGGCTCTTGTAGGCCATCTTGCGGCTAGCTTCGATCCAGTAGCCCAGATACACATAGGGTAGGCCGAGGTTGCGCGCCAGTTCGATTTGCCACAATACGCTGTACACGCCAAGGCTGCGCTGTGACAGATCCGGATCAAAAAACGTGTACACGGCAGACAGTCCGTCCTCGACCTGATCAATCACGCTGACCATGCGCAGCTCTCCCTCCTCACGGAATTCCACCAGATAAGTATCCACGTTGCTTTGCAGCAAAAAGTGCGCGTACTGGTCGCGGTCGTCGTGATCCATGCCGCCGCCCGCATGCCGCGACGCCTGATAACGTTGGTACAACTTGAAGTGCGCAGCATCAAAAAACGGTCGCCGCGGCTCCGCCACCAGATTTGCATTGCGCTTGCCGGTACGGCGCTGGGTACGACTCGGGGTGAATTCATTCACGACCACGCGCACTGGTACGCATGCCTGGCAGCTGGCGCATTGCGGGCGGTAGGTGAACAGGCCGCTGCGCCGGAAGCCGGATTGAATCAACTGGCTGTAGGCCATGTCGTCCACCAGATGCGCAGGCGTCACGACTTGCGAACGCGCCGTTCGCTCCGCCAGGTAACTGCACGGATACGGCGAAGTCAGGTAAAACTGTAACCGCGCGAACGGCAGGTCATTCAATAAGGTCATGGTCGAAGCGCCAGGGAGTGAGCACTGCCGGCAAGTTTATCAAGTTATTCAGCTGCGCGATGAATTCGGTACGAGGAATTTCGCGTGCACCAAAGCGCGCCAGATGCGCCGTGTTCATCTGGCAATCGATCACTCCAAAGTCCCAGCGTTGTAATTGGCGCACCAGATGTACAAAAGCGATTTTCGAAGCATCCGGCACCAGCGTAAACATGGATTCACCGTAAAACGCCCGTCCCAGCGCAATGCCGTACAAACCGCCCGCCAGCCTGCCGTCTATCCAGGTCTCGATGCTATGTGCCACACCCATCTGGTGCAGGCGCGTATACGCGGCGATCATTTCCGCACTGATCCAGGTACCGCTCTGCCCCGCGCGCGGTTTGGAACATCCCGCAATCACTTCTGCAAAAACGGTATCCACACGAATCTCATACTGACGCTTGCGCAGCACCTTGGCGAGCGAACGCTGCACCACCAGTTCCTGCGGAAACAGCACCATGCGCGGGTCCGGACTCCACCACAAAATCGGCTCGCCCGGACTGTACCAGGGGAAAATTCCCTGGCTATAGGCCATCGTCAAACGTGCGGGGGAAAGATCCCCACCCGCTGCCAGCAAGCCGGCGGGATCGCGTAGCGCGCGTTGCACGGGAGGGAAAGCATCAGTAGAAGCGAGCCAGGTTAGCATCGGCATCAAGCGTAAGAGGCGTTTATGTCTTTCCGACCAAAGTGTTCAGGGTCGATTGTTTTCAATCAGTCACCAACATCCCTGCTCAGGGAAATTTCAATAGGTATTCTGCACCTCGGTGACTTGCGGAAAGGTGCGCCGTACGATTTTCTCCACCACGTTTTTCAGATCCAGCATCGAGTTGGGACACCCCACACAGGCGCCCTTGAGCCGCACCCGGACAATCGTGCCGCTGATTTCCACCAGTTCCAGATCGCCGCCGTCGCGCAGCAGGATGGCGCGAGCTTCTTCCAGAACTTGCACCAGCGCGGCCTCGGTGAGCGGCGGGGCTGCGCCGCTGGCCTGGTAGGGGCGCAACTTTTCCAGACGTGCCTGACGCTGGGCAATGCGCGCCGCCAGCAGCGGGGTGCGCTCTTCGAGTTCGTCAAGTTCCTCTTCGCTATACCAGCGCGTATCGTCGAGCGCCATTTCACGGTCGCGCGCAGCGAGTTCTTCTGCGCTGTAGCGTTTGATGGGAATGGGTTTGGCAGCGTCAGTCATGCTTATCCTATCCATTTGCGCGCATTACGGAACATCCGCAGCCACGGACCGTCTTCGCGCCAGTCATCCGGATGCCAGGAATGCTGCACGGCGCGAAACACCCGTTCCGGATGCGGCATCAACAGGGTGATGCGACCACCGGCAGTGGTCACACCGGTCAGGCCGCCGGGCGAGCCGTTCGGGTTCGCCGGATAGGTCTCGGTCACACGACCGTGGTTGTCCACATAGCGCAGCGCACCGATCACCTGCGCCGGGTCGCCACCCTGGCTGAAGTCGGCATAGCCTTCACCGTGTGAGACCACCACCGGCATGCGACTGCCGGCCATGCCGTCGAACAGGATGGAGGGACTGTCCGGCACTTCGACCATGACGAAACGTGCCTCGAACTGCTCGGACTGGTTGCGGGTAAATTTCGGCCAGTATTCGGCGCCGGGAATGATGGATTTGAGATTGCTCATCATCTGGCAGCCGTTGCACACACCCAGCGCGAAGCTGTCGTCGCGCTTGAAGAATGCCTCGAATTGATCGCGCGCGCGCGGGTTGAACAGGATGGATTTGGCCCAGCCTTCGCCGGCACCCAGTACGTCACCGTAGGAAAAGCCGCCACACGCGGCGAAGCCGCGGAAATCAGCCAGCGCCACGCGCCCGGCGATGATGTCGCTCATGTGCACATCCACCGCCGCGAAGCCGGCGCGATCGAAAGCCGCAGCCATTTCCACTTCGCCGTTGACGCCTTGCTCGCGCAGGATGGCGATGCGCGGCTTGCTGCCGCCGATGAAAGGCGCGGCGATGTTGTCGTTGAGGTCGAAGCTCAGTTGCGCTGACAGGCCGGGATTTTTCCCATCCAGCAATTGCGCATACTCGCTCTCGGCGTAGGTTGGGTTATCGCGCAGGCGCTGGATCCGGTAGCTGGTTTCACTCCAGGCGCGCTGTAATTCCACGCGGCTGAAATCGAGCATGGTTTTTTCATTGCGCACGATTTCCACGCGGTCACGATCATTGGTGCTGCCGATGATGTGGAATTCGGAACGCAGTCCAGCCGCAATAAAGGTCTGCATGACCTCGGCGCTATGCTCGCGCTTCACCTGCAGCAGTGCGCCCAGCTCCTCGTTGAACAGCACGCCAAACACGCGCGGACTGTATCCGGTTTGCTCGGTGATCACTTCCTCGTCTTCATCCAGGCCTTCTTCTTCGACTTGCACGCGGAAGCGATCCTGGCACAGTTCGTCCGCGTCTACCGTGATGCCGCAGTGGCCTGCAAAGGCCATTTCGCACAGCGCCGCCCACAGGCCGCCGTCGGAGCGGTCATGGTAGGCCAGCACGCGGCCGGCGGCATTGAGCGCCTGCACGGTTTCGAAAAACGCCTTGAACTGGCCCGGGTGATCGAGGTCCGGGCAGCGCTCGCCTACCTGCTTGTAGACCTGCGCCAGCGCCGAGCCGCCCAAACGGTTGCGACCGCAGCCGAGGTCAATCAGAATGAGGTCGGTGTCGCCCTGATCGGTACGCAGTTGCGGGGTGAGCGTGGCGCGCGCGTCCGGGGTGGGGGCGAAGGCGGTAATGATCAGCGACAACGGTGCGGTGACGGATTTCTGCGCGCCATCTGACTCCCACACGCTGCGCATGGACAACGAATCCTTGCCCACCGGGATGCTGATGCCCAATGCGGGACACAGCTCCAGCCCCACCGCCTTGACCGTGTCGTATAGCGCAGCATCTTCGCCGGGAAAACCGGCTGCTGCCATCCAGTTGGCCGAGAGTTTCACATCGCCGATTTTTTCCACCCGCGCGGCGGCCAGGTTGGTCAGCGCCTCGCCCACCGCCATGCGCCCGGAGGCGGCCGCGTCGATCAGCGCCAGCGGGGTGCGCTCGCCCACGGCAAAGGCCTCGCCGCGCTCGGTGGCGTAGCCCATGGTGGTCACCGCCACGTCCGCAACCGCTACCTGCCAGGGGCCGACCAACTGGTCGCGCGCGGTGTAGCCGCCCACGCTACGGTCACCGATGGTGATGAGGAATGACTTGGATGCCACGCTGGGCAAGTGCAACACGCGCAGCGCAGCCTCCGCCAGATCGATGCCATCGGTGTTCAATACCGGCAAGCTGCGAACTACACGCTGCACGTCGCGGGTCATGCGTGGCGGCTTGCCGAGCAGCACGGACATATCCATATCCACCGGCATAGCGCTCAGCAGACTGTCTTCCACCCTCAGATGACGATCCTCGGTCGCGACACCGATCACGGCGAACGGGCAGCGTTCGCGCTCGCATACCGCGCGGAAAGCGTCGAGGCTTTCCGGCACGATCGCCAGTACGTAGCGTTCCTGCGATTCGTTCGACCAGATTTCACGCGGCGCCATGCCCGATTCTTCCAGCGGAATATCGCGCAATTGAAAGCGCGCGCCGCGCCCGGCGCCGTCCACCAGCTCCGGCATGGCGTTGGAAACACCGCCCGCACCCACGTCGTGGATGGACAGAATGGGATTGGCGTCGCCCAGCTGCCAGCAGCGGTCGATCACTTCCTGGGCGCGGCGCTGCATTTCCGGATTACCGCGCTGCACCGAATCGAAGTCCAGGTTTTCGGCATTGGCGCCGGTATCCATGCTGGAAGCCGCACCGCCGCCCAGGCCGATGAGCATGCCCGGGCCGCCCAGATGAATCAGCAGCGTGCCGGCGGCGAACTGCTTTTTGAAGCAGTGGGCGTCGTCGATGTTGCCCACCCCGCCCGCCAGCATGATGGGCTTGTGGTAGCCGCGCATTTCGCCCGCGCATTCTTCCTCGAAAGTGCGGAAGTAACCCGCCAGGTTGGGACGGCCGAATTCATTGTTGAACGCCGCCGCGCCGAGCGGGCCGTCGATCATGATTTGCAGCGCGGAGGCGCTGCGGCCAGGTTTGCCGTAACTGCTGCTGCCTTGATAGGCTTCCCATGGCTGTTGGCTGCCGGGGATGTTCAGGTTGGACACCGAGAACCCGCATAGCCCGGCCTTGGGCTTGGAACCGGTGCCAGTGGCGCCCTCGTCGCGGATCTCGCCGCCGGAACCGGTGGCGGCGCCGGGGAAAGGCGAAATCGCGGTGGGGTGATTGTGCGTTTCCACCTTCATCAGGATATGAGTACGCGCCTCACGGTAAACATAGCGCCCATTTTCCGCCGGATGAAAACGCGCCACGTCAGCGCCTTCGATCACCGAGGAATTATCCGAATACGCCACCACGGTCCCTTGCGGATGACGCGCGTGGGTTTCGCGGATCATGCCGAACAGCGTGTGCGGCTGCGCCTCGCCGTCAATCACCCAGGCGGCGTTGAAAATCTTGTGGCGGCAGTGCTCGGAATTGGCCTGAGCGAACATGGTCAACTCGACATCGGTCGGGTTGCGCCCGATACGGGTGAAATTGTCCATCAGATAGTCGATTTCATCCGCCGACAATGCCAGTCCCATCTCGCTGTTGGCGCGCACCAGCGCCGCGCGGCCGGCACCGAGAATATCCACCGTGGTCAACGGCTTGGGCGGGAGATGGCGGAACAGCACGTGGGCATCGTCCAGACTGCCGAATACGGCTTCAGTCATGCGGTCATGGATATACGGTGCAATCTGCGCCTGGTCTTCTGCAGTCAACGCAGCACCGTCGCGGCGGCTGAAATGATAGGCAGTGCCGCGTTCAATCCGGGAGATTTTTTCCAGCCCGCAATGACGAACGATGTCGGTAGCCTTGGAGGACCACGGCGAAATAGTGCCGGGGCGCGGGGTAACCAGCAACAACTTACCCTCAGCCTGGTCAGGCAATGGCGTACCGTAGGTGAGGATGGAATCCAGCCTGGCTTGCTCGACGGCGTCCAGCGCAGCCGATACTTCTGAGAAATGCCAGAATACTGCCTGACTACAGTCATAATCAGGTAACGACCAGGATAGCTTGTCGAGACGAAAACGGGATAGCGCGGCGCTGCCGCGCAATTTATGCAGTTCGGACATGGTGCGAATCGGGCATCGGATAAAAACGAATTTTACCCGAAATCAGCCCCGCGCCCTAACCACAGAAGGTGTTCAAGTCAGGCAGCCGACTCTGTGGGGGACTCCTGCCCTTTCTCGCGTTTCCACGATTCCAGGCAGTCCAGGCCGCAGAAATGCCGGATGTAATCCGTGCCTTCTTCGTTTTGGGCGACAGAAGCCGGAATTTCAACCATGCACACTGCGCAACTGGTGATTTCGCATGCTGTATCGTCGACGCAAGGCAAAATTTCAGCGCCATTGGGATTCACATTTCCAGGTATTTTCATTTCGCTCTCCTCAGTCATGCTACGTTTAAACTATAGACCTTCCAACCCACACTGAGTTCGCTATGAAACCCGATACAAACCAGTTGATCGGCAAAGCCATCCTCAACGCCCTGCCGCCGCGTCAGCGCGACAGCAACAAGGGCGATTTCGGCAGCGTCGGCATCCTGGGCGGTGCGCCGGGCATGACCGGGGCAGTATTGCTGGCCGCACGTGCAGCACTTCATCTGGGTGCAGGAAAAGTCTACGCCGCCAGCCTGAGCAAAGGTCTCGTCGCAGACATCGTGCAACCGGAAATCATGCTGCTTGATCCTTCTCAACTGCTCGACACAGCGTTAACCGTATTGGCCGTCGGCCCGGGTTTGGGGCGATCAGAACAGGCGAGACAACTGCTGGAAATCGCGCTGAAAAATCCGGCTATTCTGGTATTGGATGCCGATGCTCTCAACCTGCTTGCCACATCGCCGGACTTGAAAAATTTGACGCTTGCCCGCACCAGCCCGACGCTGCTCACACCTCATCCGGGCGAAGCTGCACGACTGCTGGGCTGTGATACTAAAACCATCCAGCGCGATCGTCCCGCTGCTGCCTTGCAGCTGGCCGAAAAATATTGCGCCTGGGTGGTACTCAAGGGTGCCGGCAGCATTTGCACCGGGCCGGGCAAAGAATGGCGTATCAACGCTACGGGCAATCCTGGCTTGAGTAGCGCAGGTATGGGGGATGTACTGACGGGCATGGTGGCCGCTCTGCTGGCGCAGGGTCTGGAACCTTTCGCCGCATTGCAGCTCGCCGTCTATCTGCATGGAGCGGCAGCTGATGCCCTGCTGCTGCAGGGCATCGGTCCGGTGGGACTCACTGCTTCGGAAGTGCTGCTGGAAGCCCGAAAAATACTGAATCAGCGGGCCGTTTAACAACATCTAACCAGCCATCAAAAAGTCGAACCGTCCTGGGAAAGACCGGAACGACTTAATCAGAAATTTCCAGACAATTGGCAGACCCTGGTAAGGCGACTGATTACTTTGCCTGGGCAGGATAAAGATTTTTCGCCGCGCCAATCAATTCCATTGTCTTGACGTATTCTGCGCTGCTGGTCTTGGTTAGATGGGTATTCCCCGCGCCTCCACCCACCGAGATGGCCGCCAGTGCAGCCTTACCGCTGGCGCTATCGCCTATCGTCACCAGGGCCTCAGTAATTTTCTTCGCTTGTTCTGGTGGCATGTCACGTGCCAGAGAGATCGCAAAACCCGGGACAGGATCGGCTTTAGCCAATACCCGCAACTTCCCTGGATGTGCCTTCAATGCTTCTCCTGCCACTTTCGGCCCGACGGAAATCACATCGACTGCGTTTGCCAGCAACAGCGAAACCAGTGTGTCCTGAAAGTTTATTTCCTGTACTTGCTTGAAATCACGATTCAGCATGACCCCTTGGCTTTGCAGCAAGTGTGCCGCCAACTGGCCTATCAGCGTTTTACGACTCACCATACCAATTCGCGAACCTTTAAGCGAAGCGACGGTTTTGTATGGGCTTGGCTCCCTGACCAGTAGAACCGAAGCAAGATCCTTGAACTTCGCAACCGGATTGAATCCGGAGGCCTTATAAGCCTCGGCAATCACATTGGTGGGCCCCATCAACAAGTCATATCGACCCTTACCTGCATGCGCATCGATCGTCTTGAAGCTTTGCGTGATGTCGGTGCGTACCTGAGCCCCCGCAGCTTTGCCGATATAGTCGGCCAGCGGCTGGAATGAATCCCTTAGCACCCATTGATCCTCACTGCCGTAGGCGCCGGGATTGATGCCAAACATCAGCCGGTCGGCTGCGTGCAGGTTAAAAGACAACAGCAATGTCGCCAGAACAAATAATTTACTCAATCTCCAGTCTCCTTTTTATAGTATTGTGCAATCCTCTCGTTTTTTGGCCGTCAGTCTTCGCAATACATTTGACGTTTGCCTGTACAGAGAATGCTATTTGACCATCTCATCCATACACTATCTGATGGACAGCATGTGATGCGGATTTCATCTTGGCGTGAATTACTTCCGGCATCGGATTTCACCCGATTAAAAGCAGCAAGCATGCCAGCTAACAACTCTATATTGCGGACATTGAATCAGCGCTTATACAGTAGGGATGATGCTGTAATCCGGCCAACGAAAAAATTCAGCGCCCAGCCTTGGATGTCAAATCCATTCGTTGGCATTTCATCAGCACTGTCGAACAATCCGTCGGACCGTTCAACTTTTTCTGCCTTATCCGTCTAAGTACAATCAAGCTTTCGATTACTTTCCCAGAGGCGGGTAAAACATTTTTGCCGCGCCAAGCAACTCCATCGCTTTGAGGTATTCCGCGCTGCTGGTTTTGCTTAAATGAGTGTTCCCCGCACCTCCGCCTACCGTGATTGCAGCCATTGCAGCCTTGCCACTGGCACTATCTTCTATCGTCAGCAATGCGTCAGTGATCTTTTTCGCCTGGGCTGGCGCTAGGCCACGCGACAAGGAGATTGCAAAACCAGGGACCGGCTCGGCCCTGGCCAGCACACGCAGTTTTCCAGAATGTGCTTTCAATGCTTCGGCGGCCACTTTAGGTCCAACAGAAACAACATCCACTGCATTGTCCAGCAACAGTGAAACCAGGGTGTCCTGGAAATTTATTTCCTGTACGCGCGAGAAATCCCGGTTCAGCATAAGTCCCTGGCTGTGCAGCAAGCTGACCGCCAACTGACCCACCAGCGTGTTACGACTCACCACACCGATTCGCGAACCTTTAAGCGAAGCGACCGTTTTGTATGGGCTTTGCTCCCTGACCAGCAAAACCGAAGTGAGATCCTTGAACTTCGCAACCGGGTAATATCCAGAATCTTTATAGGCTTGGGCGATGACGTTGGTGGGGCCCATCAGCAAGTCATATCGACCACCATCTGCGTGTGCATCCATCGCCTTGAAATTTTGCGTAATGTCAGTGCGTACCTGGGTCCCTGCCGCTTTGCCGATATAGTCAGCCAGTGGCTGAAACGCCTCCTTTAATGCGCGCTGATCCTCCTGACCGGAAGCGCCTGGGTTGATACCGAACATCAACCTGTCGGCTGCGTGCAGATTAAAAGACAACAGCAACACGGCTACAAAAAACAATTTACGCATTATTTGAGACACCTTTTAACAATATGCAATTCAGACGCCCGCGCCTGATCCTTACGCTAAGTCAGCTTGATATAAGGGCAAGCTCGTGAGCGCATTTCATCCCGATTCGTATGGTTTTGGTCAATGGATTTCATCGGGATTAAACGCCACGCACGCTATCCATCCATGGACGCCCACCAAGTCAATTCGCGCATCGCAGAACTTAGTGCTATCCGATTAACGACAAAAAATGAATTATCTGAAGTGGACGTAATACGTATTATTCAGTGGGAATTTCGTCAGCATTACTCAACGTGCAGGCAAAATCGTAGCACCATGTGGCTGTAGGCTGGGGAAGTGAAATCAGCGTCCAGCAAGGATTCAACCGATCAGTTTTCTGATGTAGAACAATATTTTGACAGCAGGTAGGCGTGGAATTCCTCGCTCACCTCATCATGCTTCAATGCATATTCCACCGTGGCTTTCAGATAGCCCAGCTTGCTGCCACAATCGTAGCGCACCCCTTTAAACTCGTAGGCTTGTACCTGCTGTTCCTGCAACAAGCTGGCAATCGCGTCGGTAAGCTGGATTTCGCCGCCAGCGCCCGGCTGGATGTTCTCGATGTGATGGAAAATGCGTGGAGTAAGAATGTAACGCCCAACTACGCCTAACGTGGAAGGCGCATTCTCCGGACGGGGCTTCTCCACAATCGAACTTACCTTGTGCAAGCCATTGGAGAGCGGCGTTGCCGCCACGATCCCGTACTGGCTGGTTTCTTCACGGGCAACATTCTGAACCCCCAGCAATGAGCATTGATAATAGCCGTATAAATCCACCATCTGCTTCATCACTGGTGGATCGGCGTCGATCAGGTCATCGGCAAGGATCACGGCAAACGGCTCGTTTTGCACCACCGGTTTTGCGCACAGCACCGCGTGTCCCAGCCCTAACGCCTCCGACTGACGAATGTAAATGCAGTTCACGTGCGATGGCAGGATGCCGCGTACCAGTTCCAGCAGCTTGGTCTTGCCATGCGCTTCCAGTTCGGCTTCCAGTTCGTAGGCCTTGTCGAAATGGTCCGGGATGGCGCGTTTGCTGCGCCCGGTAATAAAGATCAGGTCGGTGATGCCAGCCGCGACAGCCTCTTCCACTGCGTATTGAATGAGCGGCTTGTCCACAATGGGCAACATTTCCTTGGGACTGGCCTTGGTGGCAGGTAAGAAACGTGTTCCCATGCCCGCTACGGGGAAAACCGCTTTGGTAATCGTGTTAGTCATGCTGGCTCCATAGTGGTTACAAAATTCATTTTATAC
>JANMKH010000017.1:0-1555 GCA_031371965.1 Sulfuriferula sp. | reverse complement strand
CCATCCTGGTGGTGGCACTCAAACGGCTGATCCTGCCAAAACTGGAGGCGGGCGTGTACCCGGTCGAGTCCGCCTTTTACTTGCGCAAATGGCTGGTGGACAAGCTCGCGGAAACCAGCCTGTTGTTCAACCAGGCCCTGTACGCCACGCTTTATCTGCCGCCGTTCCTGCGCATGCTGGGCGCCAAAATCGGCGCGCGCGCAGAAATTTCCACCGTCTCCAATATCACGCCCGATCTGCTTGAGATTGGTGAGGAGACTTTTCTGGCCGATCAGGTTTCGGTTGGCGCGGCGCGCATCCATCATGGCCTCGTCACACTACAACCGGTGCGAGTCGGCGCGCGTGCATTTATTGGCAACGCCGCAGCATTGCCAGTGGGGGCGACGGTGCCGGACGGCAGCCTGATCGGCGTACTGTCTACCCCGCCGCGCCAGTCCATGCCAGCGGGCAGCGCATGGGTCGGCCTGCCCAGCTTCTTCCTGCCGCGCCGGCAAATGGTGGAAGGCTTTAGCGAAACCGATACCTATCGCCCCAGCCGTCGTCAGGTCGCCATGCGCTATGGCTACGAGTTGCTGCGGATTATCCTGCCTGCGGCGTTGTCCTTTGGTGCAGTCGCCGTGGTGCTGCAGGCCCAGGACTGGCTGGATGATGCCTACGATCTGCCTGTGGTACTGGCGCTGCTGCCACTGGTCTCCATCGCCGTTGTGGCCGCCGTCACCCTGTTCGCTGCCGCGCTCAAATGGCTCATGGTGGGCGCCTACAAGCCGCGTGTGGAACCGCTATGGAGCCACTTCGTGCGCCGCGCCGAATTCGTCACCGGCCTGTATGAAAACACCGCCGCACCGTTGTTGATTACGCCGCTGCTGGGCACTCCGTTTGCGGGCTGGATATTGAGGCTGTTCGGCGTCAAGGTCGGCAAACGCGCATTCATCGCCACCACTTTTTTCACCGAATTCGACCTGGTGCACATCGGCAACGACGCCGTCGTTTCGCAGGACGTGTCGCTGCAAACACACCTGTTTGAAGACCGTATCATGAAGATGTCCCACGTGCGCGTGGGCGATGGCTGCGCGGTGGGGGAGAGCGGCGTCGTGCTCTACGATACCGTGATGGAGCCTGGCTCCAGCCTCGGCGCACTGTCCCTGATGATGAAAGGCGAAACCCTGCCGCAAGACACCCACTGGGTCGGTGCCCCGGCGCAGAAAGAAGCCGCTTGACGATGGGTAATGCGGCGCTGCTCGCGCATTTCGGCCTCAGCCCAGAAATCCTGCCGAAGCTGGCGGGCGGGGCTGAATACTTGGCAGTCCGGCTCCCGCACGACCTGCCAGAAGATTGCCTCGACGCCAGCGAGCGCCAGCGCGCAACGGCCTATGGCAACCCCGTCGCCGCCCGGCACTTCACCGGCTCGCGCGCGCTGCTGCGCGCCGTGCTCAGCCACTACCTCGGCTGCGCCCCGGCTACCATCGGCTACGCCCAGCAAAACCAGGGCAAACCCACTCTCGCAGCACCTCACACCGGTCAGCTGCATTTCAATCTCGCGCGCCGTAACGGCTGG
>JANMKH010000009.1:0-2817 GCA_031371965.1 Sulfuriferula sp. | reverse complement strand
TCATCCTGTGTTTCAGCCTGGAACAAGACCCAGCCGGTTTGCTCGGCGGCTTTGACGTAGCCATGCACGCCCAGCTCAGTCGCCCAAGCCATGATTTCGCCGGCGCATTCTTTTTCGAACCCGGCGCGACAGTAGAGTAGCAGTGCGTTCATGCTGCTCATGGAAATTCCTTTATTCGATTAACGGGGTGTTTTGTCTGGCAACGGGGTGAGCCGCCGCTGTGATGGGTTGCGCTGTGCGCCATACGGCCAATTCCACAGTGCGCTATATCCGTCAGTATAACCGGCTGCATGGCTCGCCGGGTGAGGGGGCGGTTGCCATGACACTCCCGATGCCATTTTATCGTAACAAATTTTTCACAAATCACCCCCAGACTGGGATGGTTGCTCGACATTTGCGCATCAGCCAAGGTGAATGAATATGCAGTCAACGGATAACGCTACCGGCGAAATCAAAAACCTGGCACATCGCCTGCAGGAATTGTGCGACGCCACCCTGGCAACCCAGCAGCAATTGATGGAACGCTGGCATCCCTATCTGCACCATCGACATTACCTGCCCAGCGCTGCAAATCTGGCCGCCTATATCGGCCTGAGACGGCATGATCTGCGTGAACTGCAAGCCGCCCTAGCTGCTGTGGGGCTATCCTCGCTGGGACGCTGCGAAGGCCATGTAATGGCCACGCTGGATGCAGTGAGTTATGCGCTGGCGATGATGAATGGCGCGCAATCGCTGCCCTGCCCGGTGCATGAAACCAGTCACGCCATGCAGCATGACCGGCAGCTGTTGCGCCACAACACAGACCGCCTGTTCGGAAAACCTCAAGGCAAGCGCGGCACGCGGATCATGGTGACACTGCCCAGCGAAGCGGCGGACGATCACCCTGTCGTACGTGAGATGCTCATGCTGGGCATGGATTGTGCGCGCATCAATTGCGCCCACGACACCCCTGCAAGCTGGGAAAAAATGGTCGCCAACATTCGCCAGGCAGAGCACGAAACCGGGCGCCCCTGCCGCATCATGTTCGACCTGTCCGGCCCAAAACTGCGCACCGGCGAGATCGCACCCGGTCCCGAGGTTTTGCATATCAGGATCAAGCGCGACGACCTCGGGGATCGGCTTTACCCCACCCGGATCATCCTCGACGGCACGGGCAGCCCAGGGCAGCCAGCCACCACCGACAAGCTGGGAAAGGCGTCGCCTGCGCGCCTGAGTGTGCCTGCCAAGTGGCTGCACAAACTCAAGCCCGGCGACAAAATCAGGTTCCATGACATGCGCAAGCGAAAACGTGAATTCGTCGTGGAACAGCGCCTGTCAGACACGGAAGTCCAGGTAAGTTGCGAGGACGGTGCCTATATCGCACCCGGCACAGTCTTCGAACGGATTGCTGAAAAAAAACAGCGCGATCAGGCAGGCAAAACCGCTAGCGGAGATTTTCTAGCGCCACCGATGCGCATCCATTTGCACAAGAACGATGCACTGCTGCTCGCCCGCGATCCAGCACCGGGCCACGCCGAGCGGCGCGACAAAGCCGGACGCATCTTCTCCCCCGCGCGCATTCCATGTAGCGAGCCCGAGGTTTTTGCCTTTCTGGAAGCGGGACATGCGGTGTGGATAGACGATGGCCGCATCGGCTGCGTGATCGAACTGGTCGACGCGGATGGCGCGCTGCTGCGGGTCACGCAGGTGCGCCCGGAAGGAGAACATGTCGGTGCGCAGAAAGGGCTCAACTTTCCCGACAGCCATTTGCAACTGCCTGCACTGAGCGAAAAAGACCTGCGCGACCTGGATTTTGCCGTGCAGCATGCCGACATCATCGGCCTGTCGTTCGTGCAGAGTGCAGATGACCTGGACCGGCTTGCCGACGCTTTGGCGCAACGCAATGCCGGCGCCCTCGGCATCATCGCAAAAATCGAGACGCGCCAGGCGGTAAAAAACCTGCCCGAAATCATCGTGCGCGGCGCGGGGCATGGCCCGTTCGGCGTGATGATCGCGCGCGGCGATCTGGCCGTGGAGATAGGCTACGAACGCATGGCGGAGATTCAGGAAGAAATGCTGTGGCTATGCGAGGCTGCCCATATCCCGGTGATCTGGGCCACCCAGGTTCTGGAAAGCCTGGTCAAACTGGGTCTGCCGTCACGCGCCGAAATCAGCGACGCTGCGATGTCCGGGCGCGCCGAATGCGTGATGCTTAACAAAGGCCCCTACATCCTGCACGCGCTGTCGGTACTGGATGACATCGTTACCCGCATGCAGGCGCACCTGGACAAAAAGACCTCGCAATACCGGGCATTGCACTGGTAAAAGTGGAGAGCCATGACGCACGCGTTATACTGAAGCTCGCTCAAATCTGTGCACTGGAGTCCAAGATGGCGGAAAACATGATTGAGTCCGGCAAGAAGCCGGCAGATGGCCTGGTGACGATCACCCATGTGATTTATGGTCTGCATGCGTTCACCGTGGTCACGGGACTGTTGAGTCCGATGCTGATCGTGACGGCATTCCTCACCGGCTGGCCGTCGATCCTGGCGGTGGTGCTCAACTATATCAAGCGCGGCGAGGCGCGCGGCACCTATCTGGAATCGCATTTCCGCTGGCAGATCCGCACTTTCTGGTTCGCCTTGCTGTGGGTCGTGGTGGCGTGGCTGCTGGTGTTTACGTTGATCGGCATTCCGCTGGCGATTGCGGTCGTCTCCATCGCCGGGCTGTGGGTGCTGTACCGCGTGGCGCGCGGCTGGCTAAGGCTTAACGACAAACTGGCGATGCCGGTATAGCTCTACGGATTATGGCTGGCGTTGACGCGCCAGAAATCTATCC
>JANMKH010000197.1:0-3088 GCA_031371965.1 Sulfuriferula sp. | reverse complement strand
AGTGGCAGTGCTGGCAATCATTGTCGGTTTGCTGGTATGGGGAGCGAAGCACAACAGCAGCGCACCGCATGGTGCCGCAGATAAAAAGCGCGGCGCTGGTGGTCCGACACCGGTGACCGCCGCCACGGCTCGCGTGCAGCCGGTTCCGGTATGGCTCAGTGCACTCGGCACGGTCACGCCGCGCAGCTATGTGAACGTGATGCCACGCGTCACCGGCCTGCTGCAAAGCGTGCATTATCGTGAAGGGCAGATGGTCAAGGCAGGGCAATTGCTCGCACAGATCGATCCGCGACCATTCCAGATCGCCGTAGAGCAGGCACAAGGGGTAGTCATGCGCGACCAGGCGCAGCTCGATGGCGCCAGGCTCGACCTGACCCGCTATCAAACCTTGCAGGCGCAGGATTCGATTGCCCACCAGCAGGTGGATGACCAGAAAGCGCTGGTTGGGCAATATGCGGCGACGCTGGCTACCGACCGCGCAGCACTGGACAACGCCAGGCTGCAACTCAGCTATACCCGTATCGTTGCGCCGGTCTCCGGTCTGGCCGGGCTGCGCCCGGTGGATGCCGGCAACATGGTCAACACCAGCGGCGCCATTGGTGTCAGTGCGCAAACGGCCAGCGGTACTGCGACGAGCGCCAACACCACGCCTATCGTTACCCTGGCGCAGGTGCAGCCGGTGACGGTGACTTTCGCCATCCCGCAGCAACAAGTTGCTCCGGTGCTGCAGCACTTGCACGCGGGCAAGACTCCGCTGGTGGAAGCCTGGGATGCGCGTAACAGCACGCGCCTCGCCAGCGGCAAGCTACTGGCTGCCGACAACCAGATCAGCACCACGACCGGCACGCTCAATCTCAAGGCCGAATTCGCCAACCAGCAATTGACGCTGTATCCCAACCAGTTCGTCAACGTGCGGCTGCGCGTGGCCACCCTCGATAACGCGGTGGTCGTGCCTTCATCCGCGGTGGCGGTGGGGGCGCCCGGTACCTTTGTGTATGTGATCGGCACCGATAACAAAGTGGCGGTGCGCAAAATCACGCCCGGCGTCAGCGATACCGGGCTGACCGTGATTACCTCCGGTCTGCAGGCCGGTGAAAAAGTCGTGACCGATGGACTGGACCGGTTGCGTGCGGGGGCCGCCGTGCGGATCGTGACGGCGCAGAGCGGAAGCAATGCAGGCCAGGGCAAGGGCAAGCACGGTGCCGGCCAGCGAGGTGCGGGCCAGGGTAAGACGCCGTGAGCATGCCGCCGGTTGACGACCCGCTAGCGGGAGCGGAAGCGGCTGAACGCCCGAGCACGTCGCGGCTGTTCATTCTGCGGCCGATCGCCACCACACTGCTGATGCTGGCGGTACTGGTGGCCGGGTTTATCGGCTACCGGCTGCTGCCGCAGGCGGCGCTGCCCGAAGTGGATTACCCCACCATCCAGGTCACCACGCTTTATCCCGGCGCCAGCCCCGATGTGATGACTTCCTCGGTGACTGCGCCGCTCGAACGCCAGTTCGGCCAGATGCCGGGGCTGGCGCAGATGTGGTCGGTCAGTTCCGGGGGCGCTTCGGTCATCACTTTGCGCTTCGATTTGTTGCTGCCGCTGGACGTGGCCGAGCAAGAGGTACAGGCGGCGATGAATGCAGCGGGCAGTTTCCTGCCCAGCGATCTGCCGTCGCCGCCGGTGTACGCCAAGGTCAATCCGGCCGACGCGCCAGTCATCACATTGGGCCTGACCTCGGCTACCTTGCCGCTCACCCAACTGTACGATCTGGCCGACACGCGCCTGTCGCAAAAACTGTCGCAAGTGCCGGGGGTAGGTATGGTCACCTTGTCCGGCGGACACAAGCCGGCGGTGCGCGTCACCGTCAACGCGCGCGCGCTGGCCGCGCTGGGTTTGAGTCTGGACAACATCCGCACCGCGATTACCGGCGCCAACGTCAACACGCCGAAAGGCAGCATCGACGGGCCGCAGCGTTCGTTTACCATCGACGCCAACGATCAGTTGCAATCGCCAGAAGCCTATCGCGACATGATCATTGCCTATCAGAAAGGCGCCCCGGTGCGCCTCGGCGATGTGGCCACGGTGGATGAGGCGCCCGAAAACGCCTGGCAGGCCGCGTGGGTAAACGGCAAGCCGGGTCTGGTGCTGAATGTGCAACGCCAGCCCGGCGCCAATGTGATTCAGGTGGTCGATCGCATTCACGAGCTGCTGCCGGATTTGCAAAAAAGTCTGCCTGGGGCTGCGCAACTGACAGTGCTGTCTGACCGCACCGTGACCATACGTGCGGCGATTGCCGACGTGCGATTTGAGCTGTTGCTGGCGGTGGTGCTGGTGGTGGCGGTGATTTTTGTTTTCCTGCGCAATGCGCGTGCCACTTTCATTCCCGCCACCGCAGTGCCGCTCGCGTTGATCGGTACCTTCGGCGTGATGTATCTGGCGGGCTATTCCATCAATACGCTGACCCTGATGGCGCTGACCATCGCCACCGGCTTCGTGGTGGATGACGCGATTGTGATGATCGAGAACATCGCGCGTTATATCGAGGCTGGCGAGCCGCCGCTGCAAGCCGCCCTCAAGGGTGCGGGCCAGATCGGCTTCACCATCATCTCGCTGACTTTCTCGCTGATCGCCGTCCTGATTCCGCTGCTGTTCATGGGGGATGTGGTAGGGCGGCTATTCCGCGAATTTGCCGTCACGCTGGCGGTGGCCATCGTGATTTCCGCCGCGGTATCGCTGACGTTCACGCCGATGCTCAGCGCGCGCATGCTGCGCCATATCCCGGAGGAAAAACAGGGACGTTTTTCCCGCGCCAGCGGACGCGCCTTCGAGCGCCTGGCCGACAGTTATTCGCGCGCCCTGGTCTGGGTGCTGCGCCATCAGCCGGTGGTACTGGTGGTGGCACTGCTCACCCTGCTGGTGACGGTGGCGCTATATGTGGTGATCTCCAAAGGATTTTTCCCGGTGCAGGATACCGGTCAGATACAGGGCACCACGGTGGCTGCGCAGGACGTTTCATTCAGCGCGATGGGGCGGCGCCAGGCGGCGCTGGTGGAAGCGCTGGCAAAAGACCCGGCGGTACAGAGCATCTCCTCGATTG
>JANMKH010000517.1:0-3922 GCA_031371965.1 Sulfuriferula sp. | reverse complement strand
TCATCGAAGAACTGTTTTGGCGTTCATTCATCATGCGCTGGATCAAGGACAAGAATTTCCTTGCCGTGCAGCCGGGTGCCGTGGGGATCGGCGCATTGGTGCTCAGCGCTGCATTGTTTGCCTCGGAACACACGCTGTTGCTTGCAGGCCTGATCGCGGGTCTGATTTATGGTGCGCTGTACATGTATACCGCCCGGCTATGGGTGCCGATCATCGCCCATGCAGTGACCAATGCCGTATTGGGCTTTTGGGTCTTGCAGACCGGCCGTTGGGAATTCTGGTGAAAATTACCCGCAGTTTTTATCTGGCACTGGGACTGTGCACGCTATCGGCGACGGTCTACGCCGATGATGGCGACACATTCAAGCCCTATACGAGCATGAGCTATGCTTATGATAGCAACCTGTTCCGCGTCGCAAACGCTGCCATCATCCCCGGCATTACCAGCATGGCTGAGCAATATCACACGCTTGCCGCCGGCATGAACGTCGACTTGCGGCTGAGCCGCCAGGTGATCCGGGCGCGCGCCGAACTCAGCCAGACGCGTTTCAACACATACAAACAGCTGAACTATGATGGCCGTGACCTTCTCCTGCAGTGGAGCTGGCGGGTGGGTAACAATACCCACGGCGATGTCGGTGTCAGCGAAACACGCTCGCTGGCCTCTTTGTATGGTTTGAATCAACAGCTGAATAGCGTTCGCACGCAGCGCCGCCAATTTTTCAATGGTTCGGTCAAGCTCGATAACCGCTGGCAGATCAACACTGTCGCGGCCCACCTGTTCAGCAGCACGTCGTCACAGAATATTCTCGATTTCACCGAAGACAACCTGACGCTGGGACTGCAATACCAGACACCGAAGGGCACACTGTTCGAGCTGAGTAACAATATTAGCAACGGTGCCTACCCGAATCGCCAGGTTGTCGGCACTACCCCGGTGGACAATAGTTATAAACAGATAACGCCTAGCCTCGGTGTCACCTTGCAGCCCACCGGCAAAACCCGGCTTCAGGCAAAACTGGGCTATACCCAGCGCACTTACAGCGACGTCCCGAAACGAAATTTTTCAGGCATCACTGGACGCTTGTCCACCGACTTGTACGTTACCGGCAAGACCGCACTCAACCTGGCCATATACCGTGATATCGGCGCCTATGACGATAGCAGCACCAGCTACACACTGAACAACGGCATCGCTATTGGCGCTACCTGGTTTGGCTCGGCCAAAACCACGCTGAATTTACGCGCCAGCCTGGATAAACTTGAATATGATGGCGACCCGGGTTTTGTGCCCAGCACGGCCCCGGCCCGGCAAGACAGCGTGACCAATTTACAGGCAAGCATCAATTATTTGATTACGCGCAATGTGACTATCAGTACCACGCTCCAGACCGGCAATCGAACTTCGAACCGGGGAGCTTCGCTAGGCTATCGCTTTAACAGTGCACAGCTGAGTGTACGCGGCGAGTTCTAAACGAATAATTGTCATGAGCCAGCAATCAGCACGTCACAAACTTTGGATACAGTCGCTTTCTTCTTGAAGTAATTGGTATGAGCCTTATGCGCGCACTTCTGGTTTTTGTTCTTCTGTTTGTCGTCGGTTTCGCAATGCCAGCTTCGGCCAAGGAATATCTTCTGGGCAGTGGAGACATCTTGCGTATCACGGTGTATGACCAGCCTGACCTGACTCTTGATACGCGGGTCAATGAAAGCGGAGACATCAGCTTTCCACTGATCGGAGGTGTGCATGTTGCGGGAGAGACGGCCACTACTGCGCAGAATCGCATTGCCGAGAAGCTGCTCAAAGGCGGATTTGTCAAGAACCCTCAAGTTAATTTGATCGTAACGCAATACCGCAGCAAACAGGTATCCGTGCTTGGCCAAGTCAACCATCCCGGTAAGTTTCCACTTGAAAATACCAGCACGCTGACAGATGTTCTGGCGCAGGCAGGCGGGATAAACCCCGCCGGAGCGGATACGCTAATAGTGATCCACAAAGAGGCGGGCAAAACCCAATATACGAATATCGATACGCTCGCCCTCTATGAGGACGGTCAGGCGAATCTGGACATGCCGGTAACCGACGAAGACATTATTTATGTTCCGCGCGCGCCCTTGTTCTACATCTATGGCGAAGTTCAGCGTCCCGGATCGTTCCGGCTGGAGCGGGGAATGAGCGTGATGCAAGCGTTGTCTGTAGGCGGCGGCGTGACCCAACGGGGCACCCAGCGCGGCATAGAGATACGCCGACGCGGAGCGGATGGAAAGGAAGTAACCATTAAACCGTCCTTATCTGACAGCGTGCATAAGAACGATGTTATTTATGTCAAAGAAAGCCTGCTCTAAGTCCGCAGGAAGAAAAACAAAATGACGATGATGCAATTTTTACGGGTACTGTGGGCACGCAAATGGCTCATGCTGGCAACCTTCAGTTTGACGGTGGCTGCCGCGATCATCATTAGCCTATTTCTGCCCAAGCAATATACCGCCACCAGTACCTTGGTGGTCAATTCCAAAGGTGCTGATCCATTGACCGGCTCCATGTTGCCAGCCCAGTTAGTGCCAGGTTACATGGCTACGCAAGTAGGTATTATGTCCAGCCTGAATGTCGGGCTAAAGGTGGTGGATGGCCTTAAACTCGCCCAGAGTCCGGTGGTGCAGCAGCAGTTCAATGAGGCAACGCATGGGCGGGGTGATATTCGTGAATGGTTGGCGGGTATTTTAATTGCCAAACTGAAAATTACGCCTTCGCGTGAAAGCAATCTGATTGATGTTTCTTATGTGGCAAATAATCCGGAATTCGCAGCGGTGATCGCCAACGCGTTTGTGCAGGCCTACATCAAGACCAGCCTGGATTTGCGTACGGAGCCGGCACATCAGACCAACTTGTGGTACGAAGAGCAGATCAAGGAGCTGCGCGACAAGCTGGAGAGCGCACAGACACGGCTCTCGAACTACCAGCAAAAAAAAGGCATCGTCGCGGTTGATGAGCGCCTGGACGTGGAGAATTCACGTCTGGCAGAACTCTCCAGCCAGTTAGTGGCGGCACAAGCGCAAACCTATGATAGCCAATCGCGCAATCGCCGTTCCGGAGATCAATTGTCCGATGTCGTGAATAGCTCGCTGATTCAAGGGCTTAGAGGGAGTATTGCGCAAGGTGAAAGCAGACTGGCACAGCTTTCCGAAAAACTGGGTAAAAATCATCCCGAGTACCTGCGTGCCCAGGCCGAAGTGGGTGCGTTGCGCAACAAACTCGAACATGAAATGCATAACGCGCAAACCGGTGTAAATACCACCATGCGGGTCTCGCAACAACGCGAGGGCGATTTGCGAGCATCGCTGGCCGCACAAAAAGCCAAGGTGCTTGCGCTCAAGCGACAGCGTGATGAAGGTTCGGTATTGACGCGCGATGTGGAAAGTGCTCAGCGCGCCTACGACATGGCCTTGCAACGTGCAACGCAAACACGCATGGAAAGCAAATCAGATCAGACGGATATTGCTGTGTTGAATCCAGCCACTCCTCCGGTAACGTCATCCAGTCCGAAATTGCAATTGAATGTTGCCTTGGGTATAGCCTTGGGGGCATTTCTCGCAATGGTTTTTGCGTTGCTAACGGAATTGCTCGATCGGCGTCTCCGGTCTGAAGCGGATTTCATCGATATATTGGGTGCCCCGGTATTGGCGGCCCTCAAACCGGGATCGGACATTCAGCGACGCAGCTGGCTGCCTCGCATGGGCAGTCTCCGTACTTTATTGCCTGGCCAGACATAAGGAATGGCGATGAATATCCTTCAGGAAAATATTGTTGATTTGGCCCAGACCAATCCCGTCGGCGGGGTTGCAAATAATCAGGGTCTAAATGGCTCAATCGGCAGATTGTTGTTTCAGGCCGGTAAGCTCAAACTGGCCGATATTGACCGGG
>JANMKH010000194.1:0-1993 GCA_031371965.1 Sulfuriferula sp. | reverse complement strand
CCACCAGGTTGACGAAGCACATCTCCATCCCTGCTGATCCCGGTGCGGAAACCGGCATGGTGAGGGCGTTGCTGGTCTGGAATGCGTAACGCAGCAGCTCCTTCATCTGTTCCATCATGCCCACGAAAGCGGGGTCGAGATGGCCGATGGTGGGGCGAGCCATGGCATCGAGAATGCGCTGCGGTACATCGGACGGACCTGGCCCCATCAGCGTGCGGCGCGGCGGGGTAAAGGAAGGAATATCGGGTTTTTGCATGATTGACCTGTGGATTATTGTTGGTGTATTAAAACACTGTGGCGGTAGCACAACGTTTGATTCTAACCTAACTCACACGCTACAAATACCATGTTAAACATGGGGTTGTTAATTTGACGTGCTTGACACCGTAACATTGAGCGCACGGTTCGAATGGCCGTAACCCATTTCAGGGCTGACAGAATGAGAAAAAGTGCAATTGTTTGCATGGTGTTTTTGGGCACCCTCGCCAGCCCTTTTGTGCGGGCAGATGCAACCCGAATCGAGGGCGTTGAACAAGCCGGCACGCCCGAAGAGATATGTCATCCGCATCCAGAACATGGCAAAAACCAGTATATCGTTGGCTACGGCAGCTTGTTGGAACGGGCCTCGCGCCAGCGCACTGCGCCCGCCGCGGGCGAGGCCGTGCCGGTGCGCGTGCAGGGATTCCGGCGCGCCTGGATTGCACGCGGTTCATCCACGGGTTTCAGCACTACGTTTTTAGGGGTGTCGGCGGATGCGCGCTCCCCGATGAATGCCGTGCTTTTTTCCTTGCCGGATGAATCTGCAATCGCCGCCATGGACAGCCGGGAGAATGGCTATTGCCGGGTCAAAATCAGTGCAGCGCAAATTACCACGCTGGATCTATCGCCGCTCCCGGACGGCGAGCGCTGGATTTATGTGAACAAGCCGCAAAACATCGCGCCACCCTCCACAACCTATCCCATTGTGCAGTCCTATGTGGATGTGTTCCTGTCCGGCTGCCTGGAAGTCGGGCGGGCGTTTCAGCTGGGTGATTTTGCGCACGAATGCATCGCCACCACGCATGGCTGGTCAAGCCACTGGGTGAATGACCGAATTTATCCGCGCCGCCCTTTTATTTACCAGCCCAATGCAGGCGCGATCGATGCGTTGCTGAAGCGTGAACTGCCGCGCCGTTTCCGCTCGATCCGGATCGAGTGAATAAGCGGCGCTAGAGTCACGCAGACGGTGACTGCATGAGCGGACGCATCGCCGTCAACAAGCTGGAAAACAGCTTGGGATGGGCCTTTTCCAGTTCCGCCAGCAGCAGCTTCATGCTTTGGCGCTGCATCGGCATGGCGAAGCAGGCCGGGCAATTTTCAGGCACCACGGGTAGTGCAGCCTGTTTGGCGAAGGCGGCGGTCTGGCGTTCACGCACATACACGAATGGCCGGATCACGCGCACATCGCCGGCATCGTTGGTGTAATGCGCCTGCATGGTACGCAGCTTGCCGCCGAAGAAGGCGGACATGAAAAAGGTTTCGGCCAGATCGTCCAGATGCTGCGCCAGCGCGAGTACGTTGTAATGGTTTTCACGCGCGACGCGATACAGTATTCCACGCCGCATTCTTGAACAGTAGGCGCAGAACGAGTCGCCGTCCATGTTGCGCTTGGCTTCTTCCAGTACCGGCTGGCTCTCGAAAAAATACGGCACACCCAGCTCCGCCAGGTAGGGTTTCAGCACGCTGGGGTCATAGTCCGGCGATTGCGGGTCCACAGTACAGGCGGCGAGTTCGAATTTCACCGGTGCGCGGCGTTGCAGATCAAGCAGCACATGCAGCAGCGACAGCGAATCCTTGCCGCCGGAAATGCCCAGCAGGATGCGGTCACCGTCGCGGATCATGGCGTAATCGCCGATGGCCTTACCGGCTGCCGAGAGCAGGGAGCGCGGTGGTTTGACGGACTGGATGGCAGGTTCGGTCATTTTCTTGAAAATCTTTTAGCCACAGAGAACAC
>JANMKH010000478.1:0-2509 GCA_031371965.1 Sulfuriferula sp. | reverse complement strand
GATACTGATTATGGGGTACTTGTCGCACCAGCTCGCCAGGTTGTCGGTGAATTGTTCGGAAGAGAGCTGCAGCCCTTCAGATTCGAGGTGGTATTTGCCGTCTTTGTAGAACTCGCTGGCGGCACAATCGAGGCCAATGGCAATGTCGGTACCCGGCACGTAACCGGCTTTTTCAATCGCCTGTACGATGAGCTTCAATGCAGCTTCGTTGGATTCCAGATTGGGCGCAAAACCACCTTCGTCACCGACGGTCGTGGTCATGCCCAGCCCGTCCAGCAGTTTTTTCAGCGCATGAAATACTTCCGCGCCATAGCGCAGCGCTTCGCGGAAGCTGGGCGCGCCGAGCGGAATGATCATGAATTCCTGCATGTCGATATTGTTGTTGGCGTGCGCGCCGCCGTTGATGATATTCATCATCGGCACCGGCAACTGCATCGGGCCCGCGCCACCCAGATAGCGATACAGCGGCAGGCCGGATTCTTCCGCAGCCGCACGCGCCACCGCCATCGACACTGCAAGGATCGCATTGGCACCGAGGCGCGACTTGGTTTCCGTACCGTCGAGCTCGATCATGGTGCGATCGATGAAGTGCTGTTCTTCCACATCCAGGCCGATGATGGCTTCGCAGATTTCGGTATTGACGTTTTCCACCGCGCGCAACACACCCTTGCCCAGGTAGCGCTGGGCATCGCCGTCGCGCAGCTCGATCGCTTCGCGGCTGCCGGTGGATGCGCCGGACGGCACGGCAGCGCGTCCCATTACGCCCGATTCCAGCAACACATCGGCTTCTACAGTGGGGTTGCCGCGCGAATCCAGAATCTCGCGGGCGATGACATCAACAATTGCACTCATTTATTTTCCCTGTCCAATCAACGGCTACGCTATGCGCAGCCTCTCACTTTGTTTTCAATAAATCCGCGCTGTTTCACCAGCGCATCCATTTCTTTCAGCGTGTACAGCAATTCTTTCATCAATCCCAGCGGCCAGGCATTGGGGCCGTCGGACAGCGCCTTGGCCGGATCAGGATGGGTTTCCGCAAACACTCCGGCCACCCCCGCCGCCACCGCTGCACGCGCCAGCACCGGCACGAATTCACGCTGGCCGCCGGAAACATTGCCCTGCCCGCCCGGCAGTTGCACCGAGTGCGTGGCGTCAAACACCACCGGGCAGCCAGTTTCGCGCATCACCATCAACGAGCGCATATCCGACACCAGGTTGTTGTAGCCGAACGACACGCCGCGCTCGCACACCATGATGTTGTCCTGCCAACCGTTGGCGGCACGCGCCTTGTCCACCACGTTCTTCATGTCCCAGGGGGCGAGGAACTGCCCTTTCTTGATATTCACCGGCTTGCCCGCGCACGCCACGGCGTGGATGAAATCGGTCTGGCGGCACAGGAAAGCGGGCGTTTGCAACACATCCACCACCGCTGCCACTTCGCTGATTTCCTCGATGCTGTGCACATCGGTCAGCACCGCCACGCCGATTTCCTTTTTCACATCGGCCAGGATCTGCAGCCCGGCGCTCATGCCCGGCCCGCGGAACGACACGCCGGAACTGCGGTTGGCCTTGTCGTAGGAAGACTTGTAGATGAACGGTACGCCCAGCTCGGCGCAAATTTCTTTCAGCGCCCCGGCGGTGTCCATCGCCATCTGACGCGATTCCACCACGCACGGGCCGGCGATCAGGAACAGCGGCTGATCCAGCCCCGCTTCAAATCCACACAGTTTCATACTGTTTCTCCTGCTGTAGCGTACTTTCCTGCTGCAGATTGCTGATGGGTAAGCGCCGCCTCGACAAACGCTTTGAACAGCGGATGCCCGGCACGCGGTGTAGAGGTAAATTCCGGATGAAACTGACAGCCGATGAACCAGGGGTGATCGGGCAGTTCCACCATTTCGCATAGACCATCGCTGGCAGACAAGCCGCTCACTTTAAGTCCGGCCTGTTGCAATTGCGGCAGCAGCGCATTATTGACCTCATAGCGGTGGCGGTGGCGTTCGGTAATCTCGTCGTTGCCATACACGTTACGCGCCAGCGAGCTGGCATCGAGTTTGCAAACCTGGCCGCCCAGACGCATGGTGCCGCCCAGATTGGAATTCGCGCTGCGGGTTTCCACTTGGCCGGCGGCGTCTCTCCATTCGGAAATCAGCGCCACGATGGGATGTGTGGTAGCGGGTTCGAATTCGGTGCTGTGCGCGTCGGCCATGCCCGCCTTGTGACGCGCATATTCAATCACGGCAAGCTGCATGCCGAGACAGATGCCCAGGTACGGCACCTTGTTTTCACGTGCATACTGGATCGCGGCAATCTTGCCCTCGACACCGCGTTTGCCGAAACCGCCCGGCACCAGAATCGCATCCATCCCTGTAAGGCAACCGATGCCGTCCTTCTCGATCTGCTCGGAATCCAGGTAGTGGATATTGATATGGGTGCGAGTATGAATTCCCGCATGGATCAGCGCCTCGGACAGGGATTTGTACGACTCGGTCAGCCCCACGTACTTGCC
>JANMKH010000475.1:0-3346 GCA_031371965.1 Sulfuriferula sp. | reverse complement strand
CACACCATCGCCGCGATGAAACTCAAATACGTGGTCATCACCAGCGTCGACCGCGATGATTTAAGAGACGGCGGCGCCGGACATTTTGCCGAGTGCATCCGCGCCGTGCGCATGGCCGCACCGAACACCCGCATCGAAATCCTCACCCCGGATTTTCGCGGGCGGCTGGATATTGCGCTGGATATTTTAGGCAGCGCACCGCCCGACGTGATGAACCACAACCTGGAAACCGTGCCGCGCCTGTACAAGGCCGCCCGCCCCGGTTCCGACTATGCGCATTCCCTGCAATTGCTCAAGGACTTCAAGACGCAGCACCCCGACATCCCCACCAAATCCGGCATCATGGTCGGCCTCGGCGAAACCGACGCCGAAGTGCTCGACGTCATGCGCGATTTGCGCGCCCACCACGTTGACATGCTCACCATCGGCCAGTACCTGCAACCCTCCAGCCACCACATCCCGCTGACCCGCTACGTCACCCCGGAACAGTTCGCCGTATTCGAGGCTGCCGCCGCCGAAATGGGCTTCAAGCACGCCGCCTGCGGGCCGATGGTGCGCAGCAGCTATCATGCGGATCAGCAGGCGCAAGGGGTGACGGGGTAAGGCGGGTTTCGCGGATTCATTCCTGACTTTACGAATACCGGATAGAGTGCTTTAATAAGTACTCATTAAAGTACAGGAGTTACACATGAACGTTGTCCCCGCACAGGAAGTCAAGCGTCGCGGCATCGCCGCTGTGGATGAAGCCTTGGCGCTGGGCCCGGTACACATCATCAAGAACAACCGCCCGCAATATGTCGTGCTGACGGAAGAACGCTACAGCGAACTGCTTGAAGCCCAGGAAGAAGCCGCCTTGATCCGTATCAAGACCTCACTGGAAGACGCTAAAGCTGGTCGCGTTACCCGGCACGACAGCGTCGACGCGCTCATGCGCCATCTGGACAGCGATCCAGTGGCATGAACTGGACGCTGGCCACCACGGCCTTTTTCGACCGTCGCGTGCGCAAGTTCCTGACCAAGCATCCCGATCTTCGCGTGCGTTTATGGAAACGATGGCGCAATTGCGTACCGACCCTGACCCTTCCCCTCATATTTAGATTTCCCAAGTCATTTTTCCAAGCGCCTCCAGCGCAGTGATTTCTTCCCGTTTTCGAAAGTGAATCGTGCGATGTGCTGGCTCTTCCAACCACCAGCGTGCCAGCGAAATGATCGACAGCGTGGCCGCCGCTCGGGCGCGTGAGCCGAAGTTCACCTGATAGCCCCGTGCCTGCGCTACCAGACCAATCAGCCATAACGCAAATATCGCCAGCGCCCCGATCAACAGCAGGATCGCCAAACGATCCGGGCGTGTCGTCTGACTGAGCGACAGACCCAGCCCCCAGCGTGGATTCTTCACGTCGCGGAACGACTGCTCAATCTGCATCCGTCCACTGTATAAATCCACCACCGCCTGCGCATCAAGTTCAGCCAGACTGGGTGATACAGCCAATAGCCACGGTTCGCTTTGCGTCTTCGCCTGCTTCAGGCTGTGGCCACAACGCGCGCGTTTACCCAAAGCGGTTTTTCCTGCCGGTGACAGTTCGGTTTCTTGTAGAGCACCAGGCGACACGCCACCGGGTTACTGCGCACGTACTCGAACTCACCCTCGTCCTGCGGCGTGGCGGCAACCTTGGGATACAAGCTCTTGCAACCCAGCCAATCTGTCGTGCCCAGCGGGCGCACCATGTCGCGGTTGCGGATGCGCCCCATCCAGTCAAACTTCAACCGCTCGCACAACTTGAACCAGGACGCTCTGAATCCTGCATCGGTAACGAGAACGGGTCGGCATGACTGCGGTAGCAATGCCCGCAGGCGTCGCAGAAAGCGTTCATGCACCTGGGGGGAGCCGTACTGCTTCATCGGATGCACTTCTTCGTACAACACGACGGCACGGCCTTTGACGATCAACGCAGCGCGTAATAAATGCTGACTGCGGTCAGCCGATAGATCAGACCAGTCGATGAGGATGGCAGGCTGGGTATTGCCGATGAGAATGCGCTGCGCCATGGCGCGATACACGTCGAGTTTCTCGTGGCTGAGATGAAGATTGCCGAGCAGCCGGTCACAGCGTTTGATGCGGTGGCGCAACGCCGTACTGCTATTGAGTCGGCGGCTGATGCCTAGAAGGCTGAGATGCCCAATGCAGCTGGCCTGCACCATGAGCGCGAGCGTAATTCGGCGCTTGGCATGGATAGTGTCGCATTCAGCTTGCAACAGGTCTTGTATGATTCGCTGGGCATGCATGGTCGCACTCCTTCGCAGTTTGGTCGCTACGAATGAAGTGCTTAACCGGCCATGCATGCGCCGTTTTTACGGTGGCATACTCTGCAACAGATTGTTTTACAAGTGATGATTGAGGGGAAGGGTCAGGGTCTGACACGATAATTCTTCTTCCTTGGGGCTCTTCACGCCCTTTGTTGCCTCAAGACCTCGAACTGTTCCATGACAGTTTAAACCTCGTCCAGCAATTCTATCCAGTGCCGAACCGGCGTAGACGTGCCGGATTGCAAATGCGTCAGGCAGCCGATATTGGCTGTCGCAATCACTTCCGGCTGGTGCGCCTGCAGGTGGCCGAGTTTGCGCTCGCGCAGTTGATTGGAAATGTCTGGTTGCAGGATCGAGTAGGTGCCCGCCGAGCCGCAGCACAGGTTGGATTCAGACACGGTCATGACTTCGAACCCGGCGACGGTGAGCAGGGCTTCCACCACGCCGGTGATTTTCTGGCCGTGCTGCAACGTGCAAGGGGCATGGAAGGCGACGCGCGCGCGCGGCTTGGGAATTGGCTCAAACTGGCTTTTGAGTGCCTCTGCTTCAGCCAGCACGACTTCGCTGAGGTCGCGCGTCAGGGCCGAAACCCGCGCTGCTTTGGCAGCATAGGCCGGGTCGTGCTGCAGGTAATGTCCATATTCCTTGACCGTGACGCCGCAGCCGGAGGCGGTCATCACGATGGCTTCTGCACCTGCCTCGATATGCGGCCACCACGCGTCGATGTTGCGGCGCATGTAGTCCAGCCCTTCGTCCTGGGCGTTGAGGTGGTAGCTGACCGCGCCGCAGCAGCCGGCTTTGTCCGCCGCAATCAGCGAAATGCCGATCTTATCCAGCAGCCGCGCCGCCGCCGCGTTGATGTTGGGCGCCAGCGCGGGCTGTACGCAGCCTTCCAGAACCAGCATGCGGCGCGCATGGCGTGTGTGCGGGCGTAATGAAGAATTCTGTTTCTCGGGTAGTTTTGATTTCAGGCTGGCTGGCAAGAAGGGTCGTGCCGCGTGTCCCAACGCGAGCAGGCTGGAAAACAGTGTTGGGCGCGGCA
>JANMKH010000487.1:0-3241 GCA_031371965.1 Sulfuriferula sp. | reverse complement strand
TGTACGGTGAATGGAGTTTGCGTGGTCTGATCGCCGCTGCCGTCGAGGCCGACCACCAGACCATAGCCGATCAACTGGTTCTGCCGTACACCCTGGATGCTGGCGAGATCCTTGAGACGCTCGGCATGCGACACGCCAGAGATCAGCGCAGCAATCAAGGCGAACAGCATCACTAAAATCCTGCTCGATTTATTCATACGCATATTTCCGGTTCTCATAATGGCAACACGCTCAAGAAAAACCGCGTCAGGGAAGTCATGACTTGTGCAGCATCAATACGGCTGTTGGAACGATATTCAACCCGCGCGTCGGCGACCTGGGTGGACGACACCACATTGCCCGTCGCAATGGTGTCCGGGCTCACTACCCCGGAAAAACGAATGTATTCGACGCCTGTATCCAGCGACACCTGCTTTTCGCCACTGACCATCAGGTTGCCATTGGGAAGCACCTCGGTAACGGTGACTGTCAGCGTGCCGGTGAAAATGTTGCTGGAATTTTCTGCACCCTTCGTATCATATTTGTTTGCTGATTGCGCGGAGACCGATGTCCCCTGCAGCATTTTCAGAGGCAAGCCCAGTATGGTCGGGATACTGGCCGCCACGCTGCCGGACTTGCTGCCGGAACTGCCGGTCTGCTTGCCGGCATTGGTTTTCTCGTTGATGGCGATGGTGAGCACATCGCCCACCAGGCGCGCACGCCGGTCTTCGAATAATGGACGATACGACGTGGCCTGGAAAATCCCGCCGTTGGCCGGCGCAGCCGGTGCGGCCTGTGGCGGCTTGGCATTGGTGGGCTTCTGCACGATCGTATCGGGTACCACGGCGCAACCGCCGAGTAGCACAATCGATAAAATCATCACGGCAACGGCGCGATTATTCATTTCTGCTCCATTTACGCGGGTAAAGGAAACATTCAAAGCTGAGTCAGCTTCTGCAACATCTGATCGGAAGTCGTGATGGCCTTGCTGTTAATCTCGTAAGCACGCTGGGTCTGGATCATATTGACCAGTTCCTCCGCCACGTTCACGTTCGAGGTTTCCACGTAGCCCTGGTTAAGCAGGCCAGCACCATTGCTACCCGGAGTATTGGTATTGGCAGTGCCCGAGGCAGCGGTTTCGACATACAGATTCTCGCCTTTGGCTTCCAGCCCGGCCGGGTTGATAAATGTAGCCAGCTGCAGCGAACCGACTTGCACCGGCGCCACGCTGCCAGGCTGGGTCACCGATACCGTGCCATCACGGCCGATGGTAATGCTCTGCGCATTGGCCGGAATGGTGATGGCAGGCTGGATGACATAACCGCTGGAAGTCACCAGCTGACCCTGGCTATCACTCTGGAATGAACCGTCGCGGGTATAAGCCGTTGTGCCGTCCGGAAGCAGTACCTGGAAAAAACCGGAGCCCTGGATCGCAACATCCTTATCGTTGCCGGTCTGCTGCAGATTGCCCTGGGTGAAAATACGTTCAGTAGCGACCGGGCGCACGCCGGTGCCCAGCTGCAAACCGGTTGGCAACTGGGTTTGCTGGGACGACTGCGCGCCGGGTTGGCGCATGGTCTGGTACAGCAGATCTTCAAATACCGCACGCGAGCGCTTGAAACCGCTGGTGCTGACGTTGGCCAGGTTGTTGGCGATTACATCCATTTGTGTCTGCTGTGCATCCAGACCGGTCTTGGCTATCCAAAGCGAGCGGATCATTTTTTTCTCCAAAAAATCATTTCATCACCGATGCACAAAAACCAACTGTCCATCGGCATACAATTGCCATTTTGCGCCGCCCAGCACTAGCTCAAACTGAGAAGCTGACTCGCTTTATTGGCGTTATTCTCGGCGTTCTGCAACAACTTCATTTGCATTTCAAACTGGCGGCCCAGGCTGATCATGTTAACCATCGCTTCCACCACATTGACGTTACTGCCTTCCAGCGCCCCGCCTATCAGTGTCACATTCGGATCGGATTCGGCAGGGCTGCCGTCTTTGGTGCGGAAGTTACCGTCGTCGCCACGCACTAAAGACGCATCCGGCGGATTAACCAGCTTGATACGCCCCAATACGTTCACCGCAGAAGGCGAACCAGTTTTCGGGATTGCCGACACCGTGCCATCTTTGGCGATGGCGATCGTGACATCGGGCGGAATGCTGATAGGGCCGCCATCGCCCAGTACATTGAGCCCGCTTTGCGTCTGCAAAACCCCATTTTCACTGAGCTTCAGACTGCCATTGCGCGTGTAGGCTTCGGCACCGTTTTCCGATTCCACGGCGATCCAGCCTTTGCCCTGCACCGCCACGTCGAGCTCGCGCCCGGTTTGCTGGATGGAGCCGGGAGTAAAATCGCTGCCCACCGTCGAATCCACCACAAAGGCGCGCGTCGGCAAGCCTTCGCTGCTGATCACCGGCACAGCCCGGAACGAATCCAGTTGGGCGCGAAAGCCGGTCGTGGTGGCATTGGCCAGATTGTGCGTAGTCGTCGCCTGCTGTTCCAGGATGTGCTTCGCGCCGGTCATGGCGGTGTAGATCAGGCGGTCCATGCGGGTCTCCCAGTGGCTTGGCTAAGCGGATTAACGCAGATTCACCAGAGTTTGCAGAACCTGATCCTGCGTCTTGATGGTCTGCGCATTCGCCTGATAGTTGCGCTGTGCGGTAATCATGTTCACCAACTCGGCAGTAAGATCGACGTTCGAATCTTCCACCGCAGACGACTGCAATACACCCAGGCTGCCTGAGTTGGGCGTACCCACCAGCGCCGGGCCGGAGGCCGCAGTATCCGTCCAGAGATTATTGCCGAGTGATTGCAGACCGTTGGGGTTGGTGAAATTCGCCAGCACCACCTGCCCCAGTGTGGCGGATTGCCCATTGGTATAGCGCCCGACGATGGTACCGTCCGCACTGATGTTGAAACCAGCCAAACGCCCTGATGTGTAACCATCCTGTTTCAACGCATTGACGCTAAACGAAGAACCATATTGCGAGCTACCGGTGTAATCCACATTGACCGTAAAGGGTGAAGTCGCGCCTGTACCTACTGTCACTGGCACCGCGAAAGGGGCGCCCGGGACGAGCGAACCATTGGTGGCAAAAGCCAACGAACCTACCTTAACCGGTGCTGCGGGAGGCACATAACCAATAGGCGTGCCGTCGTTGGACGCATACACATCCCAGGAATTCGGGGCTGTCTTGACATAAAATGTCTGCAATGTGTGTGCATTACCCAGGCTGTCGTACACGGAAACCGCTGTCGAAC
>JANMKH010000486.1:0-1542 GCA_031371965.1 Sulfuriferula sp. | reverse complement strand
CACCTGGGTTCGCGCCGATTCGTCGTCGCTTTGCACCAGGCAGCGCAACGCATGGGCGCGCTCGGCCAGCTTGATCAGCACCACCCGAATGTCTTCCACCATCGCCAGCAGCATCTGGCGCAGCCCCTCCACCTGGCTTTGTCCATCGCGCCGCGCCGACTCGCCGCCACCCACCAGCTGGCCGATTTCGTCCATGCGCGCCACGCCGCGTGCAAGCTTGACCACCTGCGGATTGAGTTGCGCGCTCAACGCATCATCCTGCCAGTGGTCAGTCAGGCCGATGAGCAGCGCCGCCGCCACACTGTCGGCATCCAGGTGCAGATCGGCCACCTGCGCGGCGCTGCCGAGGGCGTGACTGATACGTGCTGCACCGAATGCGGTGAGCGTGCCCGGCTCGGTCAGAATCAGTTCGCCGGCGGCGCGAATCAGCGCCGCTCCACTAGCGTCAAACTGCCCGGCAAGATGCGCGAGCGCCGCATCGAAATCGAGATTGTCGCCACAACTGGCGCTGGGGGTATGCGTGGTAACCATGGGCTGAATTATCGCACGCCAGCCTGCCAATATCGCTGTCGGGTTTGCCTCCATGCTGCAACACTGGGCGCCTGGCCGGGCACAAAATGCACCGCCACCGCCCCATCGCTGTCAGAGCGCAACAAGCGGCTGCCCTGCCCTGCGTAGCGCGCCACGATATCGCCGCGCGGGTGACCAAAGCGGTTACGATAGCCGACGGTGAATACGGTGATGACAGGATGCACGGCAGCGACAAAATCCGGCGTGGACGAGGTGCGGCTGCCATGATGCGGTGCGACCAGCAAGGTGGCGGCCAGTTTGTCAGGCACGCTGACCAGCAGCTCAGCTTCATCGCGCGCTTCGATGTCGGCGGACAACAACGCGCTGCCGCCCGCGCCGTCGATTTTCAGCACGCAACTGCGATTATTGTCTTTCAGGCGAGTAATGTCATAGCTGGCTTGAGTGGGGTGCAGCACGGCAAAATTCACCCCGTCCCACTGCCAGTGTTGCCCGGCCACACAATGCAGGCTGCGCACTCCGGCTAACAGCGCCGGGTGCGTGGCTGGTAACGAGCTGGCGAGCCAGCCTGCCGGCACTTCGCGCAGCACCGACAACGCGCCGCCGCTGTGGTCATTGTCGTCGTGCGAGACCATCAGGCCGTCAAGCCGCGCCACGCCTTCGCCGCGCAGATATGGCACGATGACCCGGCTGCCGCTGTTGGATTCGGCGCTGTAGCGCGGCCCGGTGTCGAACAGCAGGGCATGATGCGCAGTGCGCACCAGCACCGCCAGCCCCTGCCCTACGTCCAGCACGGTCACCCAAAACACACCCGGCGCAGGCAGCGGTGCTGGCGTCAACAAGGCGGGCAAGATCAGCAGCGCCCCCAGCCAGCGCGCCGGAAAGCCGCGCGGCAGCAGCAGCCACAGCGCGCCGAGCAGCGCCAGCACCACGGCGGCGGCACCCGGTTCGGGCTGTTGCCACAGCGCCAGCGGCAGGTGCGCCAGCCAGTCCAGCACCCACACGCACCCGGCC
>JANMKH010000443.1:0-3099 GCA_031371965.1 Sulfuriferula sp. | reverse complement strand
CCACCCGCGCTTCGCCTTCAGCTGGCCGAACGCGCGCACCGCCGTGATGGGCCCCGCGCAGGCCGCCGGCACGATGGAAATCGTGATGCGCGAAGGCGCGGCGCGCAAGGGCGTGCCGGTGGACAGAGTGAGGTGATGGGCAGTTTCGGCGTCGAACCGGAACAGCAGGGGGCGGAGTAGGGTATACATGCGGGCATTTTAACCCGCGTCCGCTGCATTCGCATTTCAACCTGAAACGGCCAATGTATTAACCCAGGCTATGGGCGTCCGCTTTTGCCCAGCTTTTGCCGCTCCGTTTTCAATGATCCTAGAAAAAGCAGTTGGTCCACGAAACGGTTCTCGCAGGGATATTGCCCTTGGGCAATAACTCGCAAAAACACAAAAAGCACGAAATGGGGTAAGCAGGCATTTCGCCGTAAGGCGAAAGCTCGCAAAATATTCAAAGAGATAACAAGGTGTAGATCATCACCCAAAGGGTGAATGACTGAATCAATGCAATATATTGATTTATTTCGTGTCTTTCGTGGATAAATCGCCGTTTTTAGGTTCAATTCTCCTGCAATGAGGCGATCAACGGGCAGCACACGTTGCCCTTCTGGGTCGCGCATTCGCTCACCAGCGTTTGCAAGGTCTGTTCAATACCGCGCAGGCCGTCCAGGCGCTTTTTCACATCGGCCAGTTTCTCGACTGCGATGCTGCGTGCTTCGGTGCAGTGAGCGCCATCTTCCAGTTTCAGCAGCGCGCCGACTTCCTCCAGGGTAAAGCCCAGATGCTGTGCGCGTTTGATGAATTTGATGCGCGTCACATCAATATCAGTGTAGCGCCGAATGCCACCAAGCGGTTTGGCGGGCGCGGTCAATAAGCCGCGTCGTTGATAGTAGCGGATGGTTTCCAGATTGACGCCAGCCTGTCGGGCCAGCACCCCGATCGTCATGTCCTGATGATGCATATTCTCGACCTCTTCAAAATCCTGTTGACTCCGTACCATGGTACGGAATTTATCCTGAATTTTCCAACCGTAGTGCGCACTAAAAATCGCCTGATACGGTGCTTGGGTAGCGCATCGGGATAAATCGTTCCCTCGATTAATAATGAAGGAGAAATCATGTCTCAAGGTAAACAGGCGGGCAGCTGGCCGCTGATTGGCGGTGTGGCTGCCGCCATTGCCGCTTCCCTGTGTTGCGTGGGGCCGCTGGTGCTGGTCATGCTGGGTATTGGCGGTGCGTGGATTGCCAATCTTGCAGTGTTGGAACCTTATCGGCCGTTGTTCCTCGGTGTCGGTATTGTATTCATGGTGCTGGCCTATCGGAAGATTTATCGCGCTTCCGCTGCGCAGGACTGTACTCCAGGTTCGCTGTGCGCGCTGCCGCAAACCAACCGTGTCTACAAAGTGCTGTTCTGGGTGGTGGTAGTGGTAATGGCGCTTGCCCTGGCCTTCCCGTATATCGCCCCGTTGTTTTATTAATTCAATTCATTCAAGGAGTCTGCTTATGAACGCTCGTCATTTATTGTGTGCCGCTATTTTGGCTGTCTCAGGCCTGTCCATCACGCCGGCGTTTGCCGCGCAGAAGACGGTGACTCTGGATATTCCCGGCATGGATTGCGAAATATGCCCGATTACCGTTAGAACCGCGTTGAAAAAACTGCCAGGAGTGGTTAGCGCGACCGCAACGCCTGAGACAAAAGAGGAAGTGGTTGTCTACGACGACGCGAAAACCAATATCAAACAGATTATCAATGCCACGACGCAGGCGGGTTACCCCTCCACCGTTAAAGGTGCAAAGTCAAAATGACTACGCATACGCTACAGGTTACCGGCATGACCTGTGAGCATTGTGCCCGGTCAATAGAAAAACAGCTGGCGGCTGTCTCCGGAGTCAAGCATGCCGAAGTTTCCTACGCGGCAGGCAGCACTTCGGTTGAGACCACAGCCGAGGTTTCCGCGGCGGCGTTGATCGATGCGATCAGGGCAGGTGGGTATGGTGCGGAATCAGCGGGTGGTGCAGATGCGACAGCGTCTGCAGCTAACACGTCCGGCCTCCGTGTCGCCATTATCGGTACGGGGTCGGGCGCATTTGCTGCCGCCATTCGTGCGGTTGAAGAAGGCGCCGTGGTGACGGTCGTCGAAGCGGGTGAAATTGGCGGTACCTGCGTCAATGTCGGCTGCGTGCCATCAAAAATCATGATCCGTGCTGCGCATATCGCCCACCTGCAGGCTGACAACCCGTTCACCGGGCTGAAAAAGCAGGCGCCAGTCGTGGATCGCAAGGCGCTGGTGGCACAGCAACAAGCACGCGTGGAGGAGTTGCGTCACGCCAAGTACGAAAGCATCCTGGAATCCAACCCCGGCATCACGCTGGAACAAGGTTTTGCGCGCTTCAAGAACGCTCATACCCTGGTGGTTAAAAAGGCGGACGGCAGCGAAAAAGAACTGACTGTGGATCGCATCCTGATCGCTACCGGCCGCTCGCCCGCCATTCCGGATACGCCGGGCCTGGGCGATACGCCTTACTGGACCTCGACGGCGGCGCTGGTTGCGGAGGCGTTGCCGCAGCACCTGATCGTGTATGGTGGTTCGGTTGTTGCGCTGGAGCTGGCGCAAGCCTTTCTGCGTCTGGGTTCCAGGGTCACGCTGATCGCGCGCAGCCAGTTATTGTCGAAGGAAGACCCCGCGCTCGGTACAGAGTTGAAAACCATACTGGAAGGCGAGGGCATGCGCATTTTGACCCAGACCGAGGTGAAAAATGTGCGATATGACGGCAAACTTTTCCAGGTAAATATCGGCTCCGAAACACTTAACGGCGACCATCTGCTGGTCGCTACCGGCCGCAAACCCAATACCAATGGTCTGAACCTGGATCGCGCTGGGGTGAAAACCGACGCCAGCGGCGCAGTCATCATCGATGACCATATGCGCACCTCGGTGCCGCATATCTATGCGGCGGGCGATTGCACCAATCAGCCACAGTTCGTGTATGTGGCGGCTGCTGCCGGTACCCGTGCCGCAATCAACATGACCGGCGGCGATGCCGCGCTGGATTTGTCCGCGATGCCCGCTGTCGTGTTTACCGACCCGCAAGTGGCAACCGTGGGCTTGAG
>JANMKH010000436.1:0-2406 GCA_031371965.1 Sulfuriferula sp. | reverse complement strand
GCATTTACATTTCATCCCGGGTGAATGCAGGCCGCTATATTCGTAGTAGAACTCATTCGAGGTTTTTCCGTCAAGCATCGGGCGTTCGAATGTCATTTAAAATAAGACTAAATGACGGCCTGGTTTCTTGACCAAACTCGAGCATAGCCGAATTTGTCCGGGGAAGCGTCGTGGCCATTCAGTTGTTTCTTTTTCTCTACGCTTCCTCATCGTTCTGATCACTGCTTCTTCGCGCAAAGTGACGAAAGTTTTTACACGGTATTTAAGCAACTTTTAAAAATGGAGGTAAATGCCTGTTTTTTTATGGTTTAAGGTCATGGCATAAGATTTGCTTAAAACTGGTTGGAATACCAAAAACAACAACATAATAGAAATAAGGAAGGACCAGGCCGGATCTTTATTTTTACCGGAAGCATAATGGGCCTGCAAGCAATACTAGGTAATTGAAGGAACAATAATAATAAATATGCATTAACCATAATAATAAAAATGGCAAGATCAGGACTGGAGTTTATCTGGTCCTGATTATTTTTTTGGAAGTTACGCTTTGACTCCATCGATGAGGATCGGGGGTCGGAAAATAATATCAGACACTTCATCGGTGAGATCTGTTTGTCAGAACATCACTATCAAGAAGTTCCGATAAACGTCGAGGCGATGCTCTGTTAGTGCTTATGATGTGAGGGTTGCACTTCCAACCGCGGGCACAATCTGTCGCGCTTTTGCGGTCCGCAATTCATATTATCCGCATGTACGTACCACTTTTGCCCGCAAATCATGTGCATCGGAGCCGGTAATTTCCACTTCGACGAGTTCTCCGGGTTTCACGTCTTTAGCGTTAACGATGTGGACAACGCCATCGATTTCGGGGGCATCGGCGGCGCTTCGGGCAATGGCCCGCTTCTTTTGTACTTCATCCACCAGAACGGTCATATGTTTGCCGATTTTTCGAGTAAGGCGCCCGGTGCTTATTTGTTCCTGTACTGCCATGAAGCGCGCGCGGCGTTCTTCTTTTATCTCTTCTGGAACATGATCGGGTAGCGCGTTCGCTGTTGCACCCTCTACCGGCGAGTAGGCAAAGCAGCCGACGCGATCCAGTTGCGCTTCCCGCAGGAACTCCAGGAGTTGTTCAAATTCCGCTTCAGTTTCGCCGGGAAACCCGACGATGAAAGTACTGCGCAGCGTGATATCCGGGCATACTTCACGCCACTGCATGATACGCGCCAGGTTATTCTCGGAACTGGCAGGGCGCTTCATCGCTTTCAAAATGCGCGGGCTGGCGTGTTGAAACGGTACGTCGAGATAGGGCAGGATTTTTCCAGCAGCCATCAGCGGTATCACTTCATCCACGTGCGGATAGGGGTACACGTAGTGCAAGCGCACCCAAACACCAAATTCACCCAAGGCACGCACCAGCTCCGTCATGCGGGTTTTGAGCGGCCTGCCTTGCCAGAAGCCGGTGCGATATTTTACGTCAACGCCATATGCACTGGTGTCTTGAGAAATTATCAGTAATTCCTTTACGCCGGCATTAACCAGATTTTCCGCTTCCTGCATCACGTCGCCGATGGGACGGCTGACCAGATCGCCGCGCATGGAGGGAATGATGCAGAAGGTGCAGCGGTGGTTGCAGCCTTCGGAAATCTTCAGGTAGGCGAAGTGGTCGGGCGTCAGGCGTATGCCCTGCGCGGGAACCAGATCGAGGTAAGGGTCATGCGGCTTGGGCAGATGCGCATGGACGGCTTCCATCACCGCCTCGGTGGCATGCGGGCCGGTTACGGCGAGTACGCGCGGATGCGCCTGGCGCACCACATCGCCCTTGGCGCCGAGGCAGCCGGTGACGATGACTTTGCCGTTTTCCGCCAGCGCCTCGCCGATGGCTTCAAGCGATTCTTCCACTGCCGCGTCAATAAAGCCGCAGGTATTGACCACCACCAGATCGGCGTCGCTGTAGTTCGGCGCAATAATGTACCCTTCGGCGCGCAACTCGGTCAGAATACGTTCGGAGTCGGACGTCGCCTTGGGGCAGCCCAGAGAAACGAAACCAACTTTTGGAATTTTAGTCATCTGTTCGATCTATCCGTGTTTGGAAACCAGCGTCGCCATGTACATTGTATTGTTTGCCTGCGCCTATATCTGGGTCATGATGGTGGTCACCGCCCCGTCCTTGCCCAAAGGGATTGCCGTGTTCGTCATCGGCGGCGCCCTGATTGCACTGATCTATTACATCCTCGACACACCAGGGCGCAAGCGCCGCAGATCTGCTGAAGAAGATTAAGCGTATTTGCCCACCAGCATTTCCGTCACCGCAATGGTCGCAATGCCGGCGCCGATCAGCAGCACTTGCTCCACGGTCGCCATCAGCCCAACCCGTTTGTGCAACCCGGGGATGAGGTCTGCAACCGC
>JANMKH010000421.1:0-2131 GCA_031371965.1 Sulfuriferula sp. | reverse complement strand
ATTCTACGAAGTCGCGCGGTACGCTGGTACCACTGAAGTATGGATATTTAACGTTCGAGAACATGCCATGCAGGCAGTGGCCGAATTCATGGAATGCCGTGTTGGCATCGTCCCATGTCATCAATGCAAATTGCTCAATCTCATATTCCCGGCGCAAGAATTGGCCCCATAAGAGCCAATTCTCGATTGGACTTCCGTCGTCTGGGATATTTTGAAACTCTGCTGGAATACTGGATTAGTCACCTCATGGGCGGACAATTGGTCGCTGCCAATCTGCCGGTCAAAGCCGGCGATATTGTCATCGGCGAATACGATTTTCTGTGGCGCGATGCGGCGGGTGTGCTCAATCACTGGGAAGCATCGGTAAAATTTTACTTACAGGTGGATGTCGCTGCGGGACTGGCCGGGTATGTTGGAACCTTTACCCGTGACCGGCTTGATTTGAAGTTTGCCCACCTGCGCGACAAGCAACTCAAGCTTGCCGCAACGCCTGCGGGTCTGGCGGCGTTGCCTGATGCCGAAGAGGCAGTCAGCGTCCACGCACTGCTCAAGGGCTGGTTATTTTACCCGTACGGGGAGGCGATTGTTGCTGCCCCGGAAGTATCCGTGCAGCATTTATCCGGCTGGTGGCTGCGTTGGGGCGAGACGCCGTTCACTCCACCATCCGGATTGCATTGGAAAGTATTACCCCGGCTGGAATGGCTTTCCCAGGTCATGAGTCAAAATCCGGAGGGATTGCAAACCGGGGCAAATTTCAGCGCAGCATTGGCTACGCATTTCGCCATGGACGGTGCGCCGTTGCTGGTGGCGGGTCTGGCTACGACTGGCAATACCTGGCAAGAAGTTACGCGAGGGTTTGTGGTACCGAGGGACTGGAATCTGCGTAATGCCTGACAAGGTAGGCAAGTCGTTTCATGCCTGGCCCATGAATTTTACGCACCGGGGTTGCAAGCAACTAACCGCCCATGCCGCCGCCCGGAAAGTACCCGATTTTTTGCCGGTCTTCTTCGGTGCATGCGTCATCGAGGCACAAAAAAGTTGTACCGTCATCCTCCGAAATGCTGGTTAGATTCAGATCGGGTTCTTCAAAGTCGGCAGCTTCTATGAAGATGAAGTGAAACGCATCCGCTACATTCAGTTCCAATAGACCTTCGTGGCTATCTGCATAGTCGTGCCAGCGCTCTTCGCTTCCGCCCGGGATTTCGGGACCATATTTTTGAGATTGGTCGTCTTTCCAGGCGATGATCACGGGATCATTCAGCATGTCATAAGCTTGATTGACTGCCTGCCGCCGCGCTTCTGAAAAATCGATGGAAGATTGTTTTGCTGGTATTGCGATGGATTCCATATTCCGCTCCTTGTGAAGTTAAATATTATTGCGTGCGCCTATACTCAGGTATGAGAAACCAGCTTCGTATCAAACTCGAAGAAGCGTTTCGATACGCGGCTTGTAATGGGCCGCCAAATACGTTTGACTGCCAGCAGCGCAAAACCATGAGTCAGACCAATTTATCCTGGATGACAGAACTGGTCTGTGTGGTGGCGCACATGCCGGGGAAGTGGGTGTTTGGTACGATTGCGTACAGAAGCGTATTGATTTCTGGAGTAGTGTGATGACGGGTGACGGTCAAAAAATCGCGGGTAAAACAGGAGTACGACCATGCTGAAGCTGGCTATTATATTTTTCATCATCTCCCTCATTGCAGGTTTTTTCGGCTTTACCGATATTGCTGCCGGAGCAAAAGGCATAGCCAAAATTCTGTTCTTCGTAGCGCTTGTTATTTTCCTGGTGGTCTTGGTGTTTGGGGTCTTGCTAGGCGTGATGGTTTTCTAGAGGCCCTTGGCTCATCCAGCCTGGGATAGAAATGGATTGAGCGGGAGGCAGGGCTTGCTTCGCGTCTGGAAGGATGCCCCGCGTGCCGGGAGGTATAAAAAAGCCGTTCAACGCGCGCTTGCTAAGGCGCCGGGTTGGGATAGCGGGTATGAATAGCCTGAATTTTCCCGAGTAACCCGGCATCCATTGCCACTTCGACGCTATCCAGATTTTGCTGTAGCTGCTCCATCGTGGTGGCGCCGATAATGGTGCTGGTTACAAACCAGCGGCTGCGCACGAAAGCCAGTGCCAGGGTGG
>JANMKH010000464.1:0-2360 GCA_031371965.1 Sulfuriferula sp. | reverse complement strand
GTTCCCTGGCGTCCAGATCCGCCTGGTTGACGAGGACGGGCGACCGGTCACACCGGGCACCGCCGGCCAGATCGAGATCCGGAGTCCGCAGGTGTTCGTCGAGTATTGGAACCGGCCGGTCAAAAGCTGTGGCGATGATTTTCATTGGAGCGGTGAAGTTGGCAGCCACGGCGACCAGAACTTCATCTGCTTGCGATATGGCAGGCAAACCAAAAGCCACTAAGCCGGCAAGCAGTACGTAATTAAAACGACGGGTAATCATCTTGGAATCCCAAATGTTCAATTAAGGTATGTACGATTATGCGAAAAATATCGATATATATTTCATGATATAGCGCCGCCATTTACGGGTCAAACTCAATGCTTGCCTTGGATCACGCCTATTCCATCGGCACCTTATAAATCATCGATATGGCGCCATAAAAAGCGCCGCTCAACTTGTGCGACACATCTCGGTAGAATGCTGGGAGAACTTATAAACTCAGGAGACTAGCATGGCCACCCGCGATACCCTTAGTGCTAAAGAGGCATCCTGCAACAGCCCGGAAGACTGGGCCGCCTTGGCGCATGAGGCGCTGACGGAACCCGCCGACGCTGAATACGCGAAGAAGCTGGTGGATAACATTGCCGGTGATTGCCAGTTCACCAAAGATTTGGTGGCGGTAGCCACGGTATACAAGGCGTTGGGAGACGATACGCAAGCAGCCGAACTCATGCAGCAGGCCGAGGACTACTGCATGAGCGGCGAGGAGCAAATCGCGCTGGCCGAAGGCAAGTTCAAGGTGCTGGGCGACAAGGCTGGGGCAATAGCCGCCTACGAACAGGCACTGAAAGAGACCGCCAACGTTGCGCCGCTGCTGGAGTTGGCAAAAACGATGCTTGCTGTGATCGGCGATAAGGATTTTGCCAAAAAAATCTACGCCAAGGCTGAAGCGAAAGTGGAAACGGTCGCCGCACGGGCAGCCGAATACGTCAAGCTGGCGCAGGCTGCTACCGCAGACTTGGGCGATGCGGGCTATGTTACCGAGCTGTACGAGCGTGCCGCGACCAAGCTCAGCGCGCCCGCCGATCTGCTATTGCTAGCCAATTCCATGAACGATCCGGCGCGCGCCAAACCGCTTTACACCAAGGTGCTGGAAGGCAGCGGCGACGTGCAAAGCCTCGCCAAATTGCTGGAAGCCGCACAGGCCGCCAACGATGCAGATTTCGTCAAACTCATCCTGGAAAAAATGGCCGGGTTGGCCACCACCACCACCGAGCTACTTTCTCTCACTGATGGGTTCATGGCAGTCGGGGACAAAGCTAACGCCAGCAAGACACTGGACGCCGCCGAGGACAAGGTAACCAGTGCAGATGAAATGCAGAAAGTGGTGGACGCCACGGGACGTCATTTCCCCGAAGACACGGCACGCCTGGAGCGTGGTAAACAAAAACTGGAAAAACGCATCGCCAATCAGGCGCGCTATGTCGAATTCCAGACGCTGGAAAACGCCCTATCCAGCGTCAAAGCCACCTTGCACCTGGCCGACCGGGTAGCCGTCGAACTGGCGGACCCGTTCTACGCGGCCAAACTGCTCGACCGTGCAGAAAAAATGCTGGCGGAAGAGCCATTCCAGTTCAGCCGCACCCAGCCGCTGATTGTCGCCGTGGATAAGCACACTGACGACACTGCCTGGCTGACGCGCCTGCTGGACGAATCGGCTGCCAAAACGACCGATTTCATCTGGTTCAAGGAAGTCGCGCACACCGCAGCGCATCTGCCGCATCACACGGAGCTGGGTCGTGAAAAGGCGCGCGCCTATTTGAAAGACTGGGAAGCCAGACTCAAGGGTAGCAATGCCGGCGTGTACGACTATACCAAGCTGGCGCAAGCCGTGATCGTTGACCTCGGCGATGTAGCGTGGGGGAACGCATTGCTGAACGACGCGAGAGCCTGTGCCAAAGATCACTACGCCGTCGCCCACATCGGTCATCTTACTGCTCAGACGGGCGACGTTGCGGGCGCGGAAGTCCTCTACCTGCAAGCCGCAGCGCTGTGCGCCTCCGGTGAGGCTGCTCTGCAATTGCTTGATCGCCTTAAATCCTACGAACTTCCTGAAGCGCAATTGCGCAAGATTTATGAAGCCTGCGGTAAAGCGCTTATTTCTTCCGCCGACAAGCTGCGCTGGGTGGAGGGCATCACCGAATGCTTCCGTGACAAAGCCTGGGCTGCGCAAGCATACAGCGAGATTGAGGGCCAGTTTACTGGTGCCGACAAAATACGTTTCCATCAATCACGCATGAGCCGGGTGGGGGATGAGTTTTATCCCTACCGTCGACATGCTGCATAAATTGACACATCAAGTGCGCGCAGGTAATTT
>JANMKH010000312.1:0-3387 GCA_031371965.1 Sulfuriferula sp. | reverse complement strand
CGAAAATAGCCTTGCTGGTAAAGCAGCCCCACGCCGACCACCGGCACGCCCAGATCGCTGGCGGCCTTGAGTTGATCGCCCGCCACGTTGCCCAGCCCGCCCGAGTAAATGGGCAGGGCTACGCTCAGCATGAATTCCATGCTGAAATAGGCGACACAGCCTAGCTGCGACTGCGGGTGGGCCTGCTGAAACCACGCCGGCGCTTCCGCCGCTTCGCGCCTGGCCTGCACCAGATCGTCAACGTTTTTGCGGAAAGCCGGATCGGCTAAATCACGCTGGAGTTTCTCGCGTGACACCGTCTGCAATACCACCCACGGATTCCGCGTCAGATCCCACAGCGCCGGATCAAGCTGGCGCCACACGTCGTCAGCGCCATGGCTCCACGACGACCGCATATCCAGGGCAAGCTCGGCCAGGGAATCGAATCCCTCGATGTCTGTGGATAAAAGACGCTGCTTCGGGTGACTGACCCGTGTTTGTTCGCTCATAGCCTCTCCTTCAAATGGATCTCGAGTAACGCCCGCGCAGTCCCATCGAGCCTGTGAAAAAAATAGCCATCAAACGATGGCAAAGTGCGGAAACACAAAGCGTTTGACCTGATCCAGCAGCAGAGCGAAGACCGCGCTGGCGGCCAGCAAACCCAGCACCAGCGCCACCGGCAGCGACGCCATCAGCCAGCCCAGCACCGCGAATAGGCTGACAGCCGCGACATCGCCCACGCTGGCCAGCGCCATCCAGCGCCCAGGCGCGAACGACCACAGCCGCCCGTCGGTGCGCAGCACATAAATGCAGGCCTGATTGGTGAACACCAACAACAGAAACACCACCGTCTGCAGTTGCACCGGGCTCAGGCCTTGGGTGCTGCGCATCCACCAGTAGGCCGAAAAGGAAAACAGCAGCGACACCACAGCAAACACCAGCGCAGCCCCCACCAGGCGCCGCACCGCCCAGCGCTGCGGCATGGCGGCTGGCTGCACGCGGTCGGTGGCGATGGTCATGGTGACGAAGTCGTTGGTGAACAGCAGCAGCACGATGAGCGTGGCCGACATGACGAAGCCGCCGGTGAGCCACAGACCCAGCGTCAGAAACACCACAATCTCGAACGTCTTGAGCGTCTTGTTGAGGGTGTAGGTCAGCATGCGTCGATGCACCTCGCGCCCGGTGCGCACCACGGTCAGTACGCCCCCCAGGCCCGGGTCGGTCAGCACCACGCCGGCCGCAGCTTTGGCCACGTCGGTGGCGCTGGCCACGGCCACGCCCAGTTCGGCCTGGCGCAGCGCGGGCGCGTCGTTGACACCGTCGCCGGTCATGCCGGTGACGTGGCCGGATTTCTGTAGTGCGGCGACGATGTGGTGTTTGTCTTCTGGCAACACACGGGCGTACAGGTCGCAGTCTTCTGGGTTCTGCGCTGCCGGGCCTTGTGCGACGCAGACGCGCGTGCCCAGACCCAGCCTGGCGCCGATGGCGCGCGCAGTTTCCAGCGAGTCGCCGGTGGCCATGCGCACCCGTACGCCAAGTTGTGTGAGCTGGGCGATGAGGTTGGCGGCATCCGGGCGCGGCGGGTCGGACAGGCCCACCAGTCCCAGCAGTTGCAGCGCATCGGCCGGGCCAGCGGCCACCGCCAGCACGCGCGCGCCGCTTTCCGCCAGCTTGCGTTTGGCGGCGTCCAGTGCGGCTTGCTGCGCCATATCGAGCTTGCACAGCGGCCCGATGACGCTGGCCGCGCCCTTGACCGCGTGCCACTCGCCCCCGTCCATGGTGTACACGCCTTCGCTGCGCCGGGTGGACGGGTCGAAGGGATGGAAAGCCTGTCGCGCCGGTGCATCCTTGAGCAGCCCTTGCGCGCGTGCAGGTGCCAGCACGGCCAGGTCCAGCGGGTCTTGCGTGGCATCGTCGCTGGCAAGCGCCGCCGCGCGCAGCACCGCGTGCTCGTCGCTGCCGGCCGCAAGCGCGGTGACGCCGCCCAGGCTGAGGGTGTTTTGCGTCAGCGTGCCGGTCTTGTCCGACACCAGCGTGTCCATCGCAGCGGCTTCTTCCACTGCGGGCAGGCGGGTGACCAGCACGCCCTGGTGCGCGAGTTGCAGGCTGCTGATGGCCGTGGCGAGGGTGTAGGTGGCAGGCAGCGCCACCGGCACGGACGCCACCAGCAGCATCAGCGAAAACACGGCGGTGTCCGCCAGCGGCATGTGGTGCAGCAAGGCATAGACCACCACCAGCACCACCAGCGCGGCATCGAAAATAACCAGCCGTTTGACGATAGCGAAAATGGTGCGCTGCATGTGACTGGGCGCGTTGGCGGTGCGAACCAGTTCTGCGGTGCGCCCGAAGAAAGTGTGGGCGCCGGTGGCGGTCACTTCACCGCTGGCCTCGCCCTGACGCACGATGGCGCCGGTGTAGGCGGGCTTGCCGGGCCCGGCATCCACCGGCAGCGATTCGCCGGTGAGCGCGGCCTGATCCAACGCCACCGCGCCGTCGAACAACGCCAGATCGGCCGGCACCAGGTCGCCCGCGCGCACGTGCACGATGTCACCCGGCACGACCTGCTCGGCCGGGATCTGACTCCACTGCCCGTCGCGCAGCACCCGCGCATTCACATGCAACTGCTTGCGCAACAGCGCCAGCGCATCCTTGGCGCGCTGCTCCTGGGCGAACGCCACCACCGCGTTGAACACCAGCAGCGCTGCGATCACCAGCGCTTCCATCCCGCGCCCCAGCATGAGTTGCAACACGATCACCGCTTCGAGCATCCAGGGCACCGGCGCCCAGAACTTGACGAGAAGCTGCCGCCACGCCGGCACGACCTTGTCGGCGATGGCGTTAGGGCCGACCTGCGCCAGCCGTTGCTGCGCCAGCGCGGCGCTCAACCCCTGTTGCGTGTCAGTCGGTGGCAGCGCAGGTGTAGCGGGTGGAGTGGAATCGGGCGTGGGCATGGGTTGGCCTGTGCAGGTCTGTAAACGGTAACGCTCAGGGGCGACCAGACGCGCTGCCAGACGGCGGCGACACCGCCAGCGCCGCATCGACGATGGTTTGCGCTTCTGCCAGGATGCGGCGCAAATGATCCGGACCACGAAAGCTTTCAGCATAGATTTTGTAGATATCTTCGGTACCGGACGGACGCGCGGCAAACCAGCCGTTCTCCGCCACCACCTTCAACCCGCCGATGGGCGCAGCGTTGCCCGGCGCGTCGGTGAGGATCCTCTCGATTTTTTCGCCCGCCAGTTGTGTCGACAAAATCTGCTGTGGCGAGAGCTGCGCCAGCCGTTGTTTTTGCTGCGGGCTCGCGGGCGCTTCAACCCGATCGTAAGCCGGTTCGCCAAACTCGCGCGTCAACTCACGGTAGATTTCGCCGGGGTCGCGGCCCATGCGCGCAGTCATTTCCGCCGCCAG
>JANMKH010000304.1:0-1779 GCA_031371965.1 Sulfuriferula sp. | reverse complement strand
GGCAGAAAAGCGCAAACCCTAGGATCAAAAACTGAAATGCCTGCCACAGAGAGCACAGAGGAGAAGCAGATACACACGCGCAGCTAACACGGATTTTCTCTGTGAACTCTGTGTCCTCTGTGGCAGGTATTTCAGTTTTTGATCCTAGGGTTTGCGCTTTTCCGCCACGTCAAAGCGCAGTCCGCTGGCGGCCTCGCCGCGTCCGGCCAGTTTGTTGCGGCCGATCCACAGCCAGCTGCGGCCGTCGCTGCTGCGCGCGTACTGGAATTTGCGTTTCAGGCTGGCGCCGATGCGCGGCACTTCTTCCTCTTCCAGCAGCAGCGTGTCGTTGATGTCCATCGGCTGGTTCGGGTCACGCCGTAGCAGCCAGCCGCGCGGGTAGAAGGTATAGGCCTTGATATGCGCGTCTTCGGCAATCGCCAGCGGCGTGATGAAGTCGGTCTGGGCGTCGAGATTGGCGAGAAATTTGTCGTAGTCATCGTCGCGCGCGGCCAGCGTCACCGGGTCGGGATAGAAGCGCTTCATGCCCGCGCGCGCCAGCTGAATGTCGAGCGGCGCGGCGAAATCCAGCCCTCTGCGCAGCGGCAGCAGCGGCGTCCAGTTGGCGGGTACCGGGGTCGTCAGCCGGTAAATCAGTTGCGGCGCGACGGCTTGTGCGTCGGCCTGCGCCGGGAATTCGATCTGCTGGCTGAATGCCAGATTCTTGGCTTCCAGGTCGCGGTCGAGCGGCTCGCCGGATGCGCCCTGCACGGTTTTTTCGATGGCCCAGGCCAGGTTCGCCATTTCGTCGCGCACCAGCAGCGTGTGTTCGAGCACCGCGCCTTCCTGCACGCCGTCCAGGCTGTCGGGCAGTAACAAGGTGCCAGTCAGCTGGTTACCCAGATTCGGCGAGGCACGCAGCGCGTACATCTGCCACGGCGTCTGTCCGAGCGGCTGGATCGGTCGCACCGTGGCGGGAATGCCGAAGCTGTCGACGACTTCGAACGCGTCGTTTTCCAGCCGGTACAGCGCGCCCACCGGCAGGCGCACCGGCACCATGAACCAGTCGTTGCCGAAGCTCAGCGCAAACTCGGTGACGCATAGGCGCGCCAGGTCGGTGGCGCCGGCCTCGGCCCCGGCAAAGTTGACCTGGCCGTCCTCGAATTCCCAGTAGCGTTCGGCCGGCATGCCGGGGTAGCGCACCGGCGTCGGGATGCGCTGCGCCACGCTGAAGGTGTGTGCCTGCGCTGCATCGCCGGGGGCGGTGGTGGCGATAAAGTCGTCCCAGTCGAGGTGGCCGTCGGTGTACTCGTCGGCGTCCAGCGCGACGGTGCCGCTTTTCAGCGCAAACGCGTATTCCATGCGCTCGCGCTGCCACGCCGGGTTGTCGGCTGTGCCCTCAAAGACCAGCGCGTCGTACCAGTTCAGCCAAGTCTGCAACAGCGCCTGCGTGGCGGCATCCACCGCGAGTACGGCGGGCACGCCAGTGAGCACGCCGTCGATCAGCAACGGCTGCAAATCCGCGCGCAGCGTGCTGGCATCGACGGTGCGCTGGTCGAACAGCTGCGACCACAGCAGCCCGGCCTGATCGGCAGCGGCGTCGGCCGGGATCGGCAGCGTCAGCGGATAGTGTTGCAGCAGGGCGTTGCGCAACGCCGGGTTGGCGCTCATGCGCAACAGATGCAGCCCGGCCTCGCCGCGCAGGCGCGGGTGGGTGTTCCACACCGGCTCGGCTTCGACGCGGGTTTCCAGCGGCACCGCATCGAGCGCTTGCCACGGCTGCTGCTGGGCGTCGGTGCC
>JANMKH010000290.1:0-2068 GCA_031371965.1 Sulfuriferula sp. | reverse complement strand
CGTGGCCGCGACTATGCCACCAACGTTTTGTCCTTTGTTTATGCCTCAAACCCAGTGATCAGTGGCGATCTGGTTCTGTGCGCCCCGGTAGTGAGCCGTGAGGCGCAACAACAAGGCAAACTCATTATCGCCCACTATGCGCACTTGATCGTCCACGGCGTACTCCACCTGCATGGCATGGATCATGAAAATGATGACGATGCGCAAGCCATGGAGGCACGCGAAACCGAAATTATCACCAGACTGGGCTTTGCCAATCCTTATTTAGAAATGGAGCAGATTTAACATGGAAGAACCCGCCAAATCCAGTTGGCTAGAGCGTCTCGGCGCATTTCTCTCGCGCGAGCCGGAAAGCCGAGGCGAGCTGGTGGAAATACTGCACAGCGCCTATCAGCACAACCTGTTCGATGCCGATGCCTTGTCCATGATCGAAGGCGTACTGCAGGTATCGGAAATCCAGGTGCGCGACATCATGATCCCGCGCGCGCAGATGGATATGGTGGATATTAACGATACGCCTGAGCTGTTCATTCCCTATGTGATCGAAACCGCGCACTCGCGCTTTCCGGTCATCGATAAGAACAAGGATGATGTCATCGGCATCCTGCTCGCCAAGGACTTGTTGCGCTATAACGCAGGTGAGGAATTCAACGTGCGCGAGATGCTGCGCCCGGCCGTGTTCATCCCGGAATCCAAGCGCCTTAACGTCCTACTCAAGGAATTCCGCGCCAGCCGCAATCATATCGCCATCGTCGTAGATGAATACGGTGGCGTCGCCGGGTTGGTCACTATTGAGGACGTGCTGGAACAAATCGTCGGCGACATCGAGGACGAATACGATTTCGACGAAACTGAAGACAATGTCATCCGTGACAAGGCCGGGCGCTACCGGGTCAAGGCGGTGACCGAAGTCGCAGATTTCAATACCGTGCTGGGCACCCAGTTTTCCGACGAGGAATTCGATACCGTCGGCGGTCTGGTGGTGAGCCAGTTCGGCCACCTGCCCAAGCGCGGTGAGGAAATCGAATTCGACGGCCTCAAGTTTCATGTATTGCGCGCAGACAGTAGACGGCTGCATACGCTGCTGGTGGAAAAAACAGCTGACGGCACTTAAGCCGCCAAAGATGAGGTCTATTTCGTAGCCAGGGTAGACACATAGGCGGCCACAGCCTTGATCTCCTCCGGCTTGAGGTTGTGGGCGACCACCTTCATGGCTGCGCCCTCGGGGCGTTCATCGGTCCGCTGAAACACCAGCAACTGTTTGGCGATATAGTCGGCATGCTGTCCCGCAATGCGCGGGAACTGTTCGCTCCCCGCTCCCTCTGCACCATGGCAAGCCATGCAGGCCGGAACCCCTTCGCTGGAGATGCCGTTAGCAAAAATCGCCTTGCCTTCGTTCTCCAGTTTGGTATTTTCCGGCTTGCTGGCGCCGGGCTTCTGCTCGGAAAAATAGGCAGCCAGTTCCTTGATCTGCGCGTCTGTCAGGCTCCTGGAGATGCCCCACATATATTCGAAGCCTGGCGGATCCATGCGGCCATGGGCCTTGAATCCCTTCAACTGCGCGATCAAGTACCATTCCTGCTGTCCCGCCAGCCTCGGGAAGGTAGGATTGACAGAATTACCGGTGACGCCATGGCAATCCGAGCACACCTGCTGAGCCAGCGTCTTGCCATGTACGCTGGGGTCGCCCAGATTGCGGGAGGAGTTTTCCGTCGTCGTGCAGCCCGTAGCGATCGCAGCCAGGGCCAGTAGCAAAGTGATTGCGGCAGTTTTCATGATTCAATCTCCGAATAGTCCATCATTCATGCCGGGTGTGCGCCGCCATGCCGGCGCGCGCACCAGGTTGTTTAAACCGGCTGCTCAATACGCGCCCCAGACATAGAAGAACAGCGAGTTGTCATCCTTCGCATTCCTGCCGTTGCCGTCAGTATTGCTGGATAGCCCATTGACTCTGTTGAACAGGGTGTATTGCATGCCGAGCCGTACATACTGCACCGGCGTCCAGAATATCTCGGGCGTCCAGCCGCGCGTCCCGGTCTGTGAGGGCAATGTGTTAGAACTGTTGCTG
>JANMKH010000271.1:0-8716 GCA_031371965.1 Sulfuriferula sp. | reverse complement strand
GGTGGGGCCGGTGTTGCTGCATGTCGATACGGGCATGGCCAGGCTGGGGCTGGATGGGCGCTCGTTCGTGATGCAACTAATGGGCTTTGGCTGCAATGTCCCTGCGTTAATGGGCACACGCGTGATGCGCTCGCGTGCGCTGCGCCTGCTCACCATGATGGTGATTCCGTTCTCGCTGTGTTCGGCGCGTTTGCAAGTATTCCTGTTTTTCACCACCGCCATTTTCGCGCCACGCGCGGCCGCGATGGTGATGTTTTCGTTGTATCTGATGAGTTTTTTGATGGCGTTCCTCACCGCGCTGGTGTGGCGCGGCAAATACCGCAGCGTGGAACCGCTGTTGCTGGAACTTCCACCTTACCGATTCCCCACCTTCAAACAACTCATCGCTCAAGGCTGGCAGCAGTCGCAGCATTTTTTGAAAGGCGCCTCGGGTTACATCGTCGGCGGGGTCATTGTGGTGTGGGCATTAACGCACTATCCATTCAACGTGCCGCCCGCCAGTCCCGCCACCCTGGCCGGGCAACTGGCTGACTTCATGGCGCCACTGTTCCAGCCATTGGGTATCGATCGACTGTTATCGGTGGCGCTGCTGTTCGGCTTCATCGCCAAGGAAATCGTGATCGGTGCTCTGGCGGTAATTTATGGCGCTGGCCAGTCCAATCTGGCGGGCATCATTGCCGGCAAGCTGGATTGGGTACAGGCCTACAGTTTCATGCTGTTCACACTGATTTATACGCCGTGCCTGTCCACCGTGGCGGTGCTCAAGCAGGAATCGAAAAGCTGGTGGTTTACCGTGCTGGCAGTCGCCTGGCCACTCGGCCTGGCCTGGCTGGTGAGCTTCATTTTCTACCAGAGCGCGCGCGCTTTGGGCTGGTAAACGACCTAGCAACCACAACGTGGCCGCAGGCCGATCCGGACAGAATAAAGTCATTGCCCGGAACGAATCAAGCGGCGTTATTCGGCCTCATCCATCCATGCCAGCTGGATCGCTTCAAGTATCTTTTCACTGGATTTATCCGGCGCATCGTCAAACCCGGGCAATTCAGTGACCCAGCGGTGCAGGTCGGTGAAACGCACGTATTGCGGGTCAACATCGGGATGGGTTTCCAGCAGTTCAATAGCAATATCCAGGGTGTCTGTCCACTTCATGTCAATGCCCTTCCTTGACCATGTTGATGGTGTACTTGGGAATCTCGACGACCAGGTCGGCTTGATTCACCTTTGCCTGGCAGGACAGTCGCGATTGGGGTTCCAGACCCCATGCCTTGTCCAGCATATCGTCTTCCAGTTCATCCGATGGTGCCAGTGAATTGAAGCCTTCACGAATGATGACGTGGCAGGTAGTGCAAGCGCAGGATTTTTCACACGCATGCTCGATTTCCACGCCATTGGCCAGCAAGGTGTCACAGATGGACACGCCGGACTCGGCTTCGATCACAGCACCTTCCGGACACAGCTCCACGTGTGGCAGAACAATTATTTTTGGCATATCAATAACCGGTTGTTTAATTAAATCGCGTCCAGGCGCTGGCCTGTCAATGCCTCCCGCACACTCACATCCATGCGCCGTGCAGCAAAATCATGGGTAGCGGCATTGAGCGCTTCGGCAGCATCCTTGATGGCACGAGGATCTGAACCGTCGAGTCTGCCTTGCAGTATGCGCATGGCTGCTTCAATCGCATTACGCTCATCTGCTGTCAACAACTCCGCAGCATTTTCATCCAGGGCTGTTTGTGTCGCGTCCATCAGGCGTTGTGCGTCCACCCGCGCTTCCTGTAGCGCACGCATCTGCATGTCATCTTTGGCATGTGTGTAGGAATCGCGCAGCATGCGGGTGATATCTTCGTCAGCCAGACCATATGCGGGTTTGACTGTGACCGAGGCCTGCACGCCACTTTTCAGCTCCTGTGCCGAAACCGACAGTAGGCCGTCGGCATCCACCTGAAAGGTCACGCGGATACGCGCGGCACCGGCCACCATCGGCGGGATACCGCGCAGTTCGAATTTCGCCAATGAGCGGCAATCGGACACCAGTTCACGTTCGCCCTGCAACACGTGAATGCTCATCGCAGTCTGACCATCCTTGTAGGTCGTGAATTCCTGTCCGCGCGCGGCCGGGATGGTGGTGTTGCGCGGCACGATTTTTTCCACCAGGCCGCCCATGGTCTCAATCCCCAGTGACAGCGGAATGACGTCCAGCAGCAGCCAGTCATCCTCTCCACGGTTGCCAGCGAGTACATTGGCCTGAATAGCTGCGCCTAGCGCGACCACCTTGTCAGGGTCCAAATTAGTCAGCGGGGTCTGTTGGAAAAATTCGGCAACGGCCGCCTGGATACGCGGCATCCGTGTCGAGCCACCCACCATAACCACCCCTTTAATCTCGTTCACGCTCAAACCTGCGTCGCGCAAGGCCTTACGCGTGGGTGCCAGGGTCTTGTTGACCAGGCTTTGAGTAATCTCGTGAAACGTTGTGGCGCTCAGCATCAGATCAACAGTTTCGCCGGTCGACAGCACGGCTGTGATACTGACTTCACGGTGTTCGGACAATGCCTCCTTGGCCTCGCGTGCCTTGGTCAACAATAGCCGGGTGTCTTTTGCATCCAGCGCGGCCAGACGCGATTTCTCCAGAATCCAGCAGAACACGCGCTGATCAAAGTCGTCTCCACCCAGTGCCGAGTCGCCATTGGTGGCCAGCACTTCAAATACGCCTTGCGACAAGCGCAGGATGGAGATATCGAAAGTGCCCCCACCCAGGTCATATACGGCGTAGATGCCTTCAGCGCCATTATCCAGACCATAGGCAATGGCGGCTGCCGTGGGCTCATTGAGTAAACGCAATACATTCAGTCCGGCGAGCTTGGCGGCATCTTTTGTGGCCTGGCGCTGGGCATCGTCAAAATATGCCGGTACGGTAATCACCACACCGCTCAATTCACCGCCCAGCGAACGTTCGGCACGATCGCGCAATACGCGCAAAATGTCGGCCGATGCCTCAACCGGACTTTTTACTCCGGCGGTGGTTTTGAACTGCACCATGCCCGGCGCATCGACAAAATGATAAGGGAAGCTACCTGCATCAGTAATGTCGGCAAGCCCGCGCCCCATAAATCGTTTCACCGATACAAGGGTATTGTGCGGATCAATGCTTTGCGCGCATTGGGCAGCGTAACCCACCACAGGTCCAGCCGTGGGCGTGTAACGCACCACGGATGGCAACAGCGCCCGTCCATCTTCATCATTCAGCACAACGGATACACTGTTACGCACACTGGCGACAAGTGAATTGGTAGTACCCAGATCAATGCCTGCAGCCAGACGATGCTGGTGCGGCTCGGTACTCATGCCGGGTTCGGAAATTTGCAGAAGAGCCATCAGGTTTCGAGTGCTTCGTAGGTGTCGTGGATTTCTACGACCAGTTTGTCCATGAATTTGAGCTTGCGCACGCTCTGCGCAGCGTCGAGGTAATCGTGTTGCTCATCCAACTGCTGGGCTAGTCCGGCACGCAATTGCCGGGCGGTGTTGGTAATCTCCGCCTCAATGGTTTGCAGGGCTGCCACGTCTGCTGCCTCGCGCGCTTCCTGCATGTCTTCCCGCCATTCCATTTGCTGCATCAGGAAGTCGCTTGGCATCGCAGTATCGCGCTCAGCCAGCGCATCTATGCCTTGCAGTTGCAGCAGATACTGGGCACGGTTGAGCGGCGATTTCAGCGCCTGATAGGCTTCATTGACGCGGGTTGACCATTGCATTGAAGCGCGTTGTTCAGCCGGTGACAAATGTGTGAACTTGTCCGGATGAACCTGGCTTTGCAGTGCACGGTAGGCTTGTTCGAGCGCGGCTGAGTCCAGTGCGAAACCTGGGACCAGCCCGAACAACTCGAAATGGTTACGATTGAAGTCAAACTGCATGATAGGCTCGCTGGGAATAATGCCCGGCGCGCAGGTCAGACGTTAAAGCTTTCGCCGCAACCACAGGCGTCTTTGACGTTGGGGTTATTAAATTTGAAACCTTCGTTCAGGCCTTCGCGCACAAAATCAAGCTCGGTGCCATCCAGATACTGCAGGCTTTTCGGATCAATCAGAACGGTGACGCCGTGGCTTTCAAAGCGCAGATCTTCTTCTCCGGCCTGATCGGCAAATTCCATCTTGTAAGCCAGTCCGGAACAACCGCTGGTACGCACACCCAAGCGCAAGCCCACGCCCTTGCCGCGCTTGGCAATGAAGTTGGAGACATGCTTGGCAGCGCGTTCAGTCAGGGTAATCGCCATAATGAACCTCTTCTGGGTTTAACCGTGGCTGGCGGCAGCTTGTGTGCTACCGTGTTTGCTCTTGTAATCTTCCACCGCTGCCTTGATGGCGTCCTCGGCCAGAATGGAGCAATGGATCTTAACCGGCGGTAGCGCCAGCTCTTCAGCAATGGCAGTGTTTTTGATTTCCATCGCCTGATCCAGCGTCTTGCCTTTGACCCATTCGGTCACCAGCGAGCTGGAGGCTATCGCCGAACCGCAGCCATAGGTTTTGAATTTGGCATCTTCGATGATGCCGTCCTTGCCCACCTTGATCTGCAACTTCATCACGTCGCCACAGGCCGGGGCGCCTACCATACCGGTGCCGATATCTTCATCACCTTTGCCGAAAGAACCCACATTGCGGGGATTTTCATAGTGATCGAGTACTTTATCGCTGTATGCCATGATCGTTCTCCTTCAGTAAAATTAGTGTGCTGCCCACTTCACGGTTTCGAGATCAATGCCTTCCTTGTGCATCTCCCACAATGGGGAAAGTTCACGAAGCTTGCCGATTTTCTGGTGCAACAATTCAATTGCGAAATCTATGTCCTGTTCGGTCGTGAAGCGCCCTACCGAAAAACGAATCGAGCTATGCGCCAGTTCATCGGAACGTCCCAGCGCACGCAATACATAAGATGGCTCCAAACTGGCTGAAGTACAAGCCGACCCAGATGACACGGCCAGATCCTTGATCGCCATCAGCAGCGATTCGCCTTCGACGAAATTAAAGCTGATATTGAGATTGTGCGGCACGCGATGTTCCATATCGCCATTGACATGGACCTCTTCGATGTCGGACAAGCCCTTCAACAGGCGATCACGCAACATGCGGATGCGCTCGTTTTCTGCAGCCATTTCTTCGCGAGCAATACGGAATGCTTCGCCCATACCGACAATCTGATGCGTCGCCAGGGTACCGGAACGCATACCGCGCTCATGTCCACCGCCGTGCATTTGCGCTTCGATGCGCACGCGTGGTTTGCGTCGTACATATAGTGCACCAATGCCTTTAGGACCGTAGGTCTTATGGGCCGAAAACGACATCAAATCCACCTTGAGACTGGCCAGATCAATCACTACTTTGCCGGTAGCCTGAGCGGAATCCACATGGAAAATAATACCCTTGTCACGACAGATTTCGCCAATCGCTGGAATGTCCTGAATCACGCCGATTTCATTGTTCACATACATCACTGACACTACGATGGTATCCGGGCGAATCGCCGCCTTGAATTTCTCCAGATCGAGCAGACCGTTGGGTTCCGGGGTGAGATATGTCACCTCATAGCCCTCACGCTCCAGTTCGCGCATGGTATCGAGGACGGCCTTGTGCTCGGTACGCACGGTAATCAGATGCTTACCCTTGCCCTTATAGAAATGTGCCGCGCCCTTGAGTGCCAGATTGATGGCCTCAGTGGCACCCGAAGTCCACACGATCTCTTTTGGATCGGCATTAACCAGCTTGGCCACTTCCTCGCGCGCATTTTCTACAGCTTTTTCGGCATCCCAGCCAAACGCATGGGAGCGGCTGGCCGGATTGCCAAACTGCTCGGTCAGGTATGGGATCATTTTCTGCGCCACACGCGGGTCAACCGGCGTTGTCGCTGAGTAATCCAGGTAAATCGGCATCTTTGACATCATTTACTCCATTGTCCAATCTGTATCTTGTCAGGCTGCAGCACTTACTTTTTCGCGTCCACGACGGTGGTCATGCACCACATTTGCAGCTGGTAACCTGCCTGATTGCTGCGCCACCAGGTTCTCCAACGTCACTTCCGCCAGATAATCCTGAATTCGCCTGTTCAAATTTGTCCAGAGTTCGTGGGTCATGCAGCGCTGGTCGTCCTGACAATTTTCCAACCCGCCACATTGCGTCGCATCAATCGGCTCATCTACAGCCTGAATTATTTGCGCCACAGTTATTTCACCCAGCGGTCTTGCTATCAGGTAACCACCACCCGGGCCGCGCACACTTTCCACTAACGCGCGCCGTCTTAGCTTGCCAAAAAGCTGCTCCAGATAAGACAGCGATATTTTTTGCCGTTCACTGATACCGGCCAGCGCCACCGGTCCGTGACCGTTATGCAGCGCCAAATCGATCATAGCGGTTACTGCAAATCTTCCTTTGGTCGTCAAGCGCATTTGCGTGGCCTCACTCGTATAACTATGGGTAGGACAATACAATACCCGATTAATTCAGTCAACTATTTTATTGAGGTAGGCAGCGTCGAATTGCTCACCGGTTTTGCACGCTTCTGGCGGCTCCGCCCCCATTTTTTCCAGCTGTTGCACAATCCATGCGATGCGCTCATCGGTAACGGTAGAGTGATTAATTAATCCATGCACCGCCTTAACCATAGGATCATTCATGTCCGCACTGATGGCATAAGCGGAGAAGCCCTGTTTGTGGGCCGCCCGATCATCTGGCTTGGCTTGATCTTCGTCCAGAATGCGTGCAGGTATTCCTACGGCAGTGGCGCCCTCCGGCACATCCTTTACCACCACGGCATTGGAACCGATTTTGGCGCCTTTGCCTATCGTGATCGGCCCCAATATCTTGGCACCCGCCCCCACTACCACGTCTTTTTCCAGCGTGGGATGGCGCTTACCTTTATTCCACGAGGTACCGCCAAGGGTCACACCGTGGTACAAGGTGCAGTCATCGCCTATTTCTGCAGTTTCACCAATGACCACACCCATACCGTGATCAATAAACACTCGCCGGCCGATGATAGCTCCAGGATGAATTTCGATACCGGTCAAACTGCGCGCCCAGTATGCAATGAAACGTGCCAGCCACTTGAAGTTCGCACGCCATAATCGCGCTGCAAGGTGATGCGCCAATATCGCATGGATGCCGGGATACGTTGTGAGGATTTCCCACCTGGAGCGAGCCGCAGGATCGCGCTTGAACACTACCGAAATGTCTTCTCGCAGCTTGCTAAACATGGCTCATGCAAACCTTCTCAACGCAAATTTAAAGTATCTTATACCCAACTAATTCAGTCAACTTTACGCATCGCCTTAACTATCCCCATCAGAAAATGAAGCTCTTCTTTTTCCAGCCGAGTACGCGCATACAGTCTGCGTAGCCGTGTCATAAGGCGCCGGGGCGCCGCAGGATTCAGGAAACCCGTCGCAATCAGGGTGAGCTCAAGTTCGCGGTAAAACAGTTCGACCTCTTCATGCTGCGCCAATTCCGGTGCGTCCGCGGGTGGCATGGTCAAATCTGGCAATGCACAGCGCAATTCATAGGACAAAACCTGGACGGCGGACGCCAAATTTAATGAGCTGTAGTCAGGGTTAGACGGAATATGGGTAAGTAATTGACAGCGGTCCAGCTCTGCATTCGTCAGGCCCGACATCTCTGTGCCGAATACCAGAGCAACCGGTTGGTGGGCGGCATGCTTTAACAGGACAGGCGCCACGTCACGTGCACTGAGCATATCATGGGACAAGTCACGTCGCCGCGCCGTGCATCCAACGGTAAATACACTACCGTTCAGGGCCTCGTCCAGTGACGTGCAAACGAGTGCATTATCGAGCACATCCTGCGCTCCGGATGACATGGCGTGGGCAACCGGATCCGGAAATTGCTTGGGATTCACCAGACGCAGGTCGCTCAGTCCCATGGTTTTCATCGCTCGCGCCGCTGAGCCAATATTGCCGGGATGGCTGGTATGGCTCAGTACAATCCGTACATTATTTAGTAAAAAAGTTTTATTCAACGCGCACTTACCTTTAAAATGGAGGCTGTTTCCACGCTCATTGACATATCAACATGCATCCCATGCTCACCACAGCGGTGAAAGCCGCGCGCCGCGCCGCCGCCATTATCAACCGCGCGTCCCAGGATATCGACGCACTCACGGTCAAACACAAGAATCACAATGATTACGTTACGGAGGTGGATCGTGCTGCCGAACAGGCCATTATCGATGTACTGCTGACCGCCTACCCCAACCATGCGATTTTAGCAGAAGAGAGCGGCGCACAAGGCGATTCCGAATTCCAGTGGGTGATCGATCCGCTGGATGGCACGACCAATTTCCTGCATGGATTTCCGCAATATTGCGTATCCATCGCGCTACTGCATAAAGGCCAGCTGAACCAGGCCGTGGTATACGATCCCAGCCGCAATGACCTGTTTACCGCTTCGCGCGGTCAAGGCGCCTATTTGAATGAACGCCGCATTCGCGTGTCTAATCGATTGAAGCTTGCAGATTCTCTAATTGGCACAGGCTTCCCGTATCGCGATTTCAGCCATCTGGATGCTTATATGGCCATGTTCCGGGACATGCTGCAAAAAACCTCCGGCGTACGGCGGCCTGGCTCGGCTGCACTGGATCTGGCTTATGTTGCCGCCGGGCGACTGGATGGATTTTGGGAAATCGGATTGAACAAATGGGATATTGCCGCCGGCTGTCTGCT
>JANMKH010000221.1:0-4644 GCA_031371965.1 Sulfuriferula sp. | reverse complement strand
GTTGACCGTGCCGGTAGGCCGCATGCGCAAGCTCTACATGGGCGGCGAATACCTGTCTGCCTTTACGGTGGGCGACCAGTTGCTGTGGGGCGCTGCCGAACCGTTGCGGCGCATGTTGCGCAGACTGGTAGAAGCTTGATGCCGAAAAAAGTGGATGTCGCCGTCCTTGGCGCGACCAGCCTGGTCGGTGAGGCAATACTGGAACATTTGTCCGAACGCGATTTCCCATTAGGCAAGTTGTATTTACTGTCGCCCAGCCTGTCCGTAGGCGAGGAAATCAGCATTGCCGGACGCGATATCGTGGTTCAGGATGCCGAGCAATTTGATTTTTCCCAAGTGCGCATTGCATTGTTTGCTGCAGGCGCTGAAGCGGCAGCGCATTATGCCGCCAAGGCCGCAGCGGCGGGCTGCGTGGTGATCGACAGCAGCCCGCAATTCCGCACGGATGCAGCGGTGCCGCTGGTGGTGGCGGAAGTGAATCCTGAATGCATCGCAGATTATTTGCCGCGCAAGCTGATCGCCAGTCCCAATGCTGCAACCACGCATTTGCTGAAAGCGCTCAAACCGATTTACGACACAGCAGGTATCAGCCGCATCAATGTGGTCTCTTTCCAGTCTGTATCGGGTAGCGGCAAAGAAGCCATCAATGAATTGGCTGATCAGACCCGCGCCATTTTTAATCTGTCGGAAACCGAAAATACCGTTTATCCAAAACGGATAGCATTCAATCTTCTGCCGCAAATTGGTGCATTTTTGGACAACGGTTACACGGTAGAAGAAATGAAAATGGTGAATGAAACACAGCGTGTGCTGGCCGATGAAACCGTGGCAATCAACCCGACTACGGTGCGCGTACCGGTGTTTTATGGTCATGCTCAAGCCCTGCACATTGAGACGCGCAACAGGATAAGTGCAGCGACCGCACGCGATTTACTAAAGAATACGCCAGGTGTGACCGTAATAGACGAACGCGAGGATGGCAGCTTCCCGACGCCGCTTGATGCAGCGGCACAAAATGATGTGTTGGTAGGCCGTATCCGTGCGGATGTTTCGCATCCAAACGGATTGAATATGTGGATTGTTGCTGACAATGTACGGGCTGGGGCAGCCCTGAATTGTGTCAACATTGCAGAAATTTTTATTGAAAAATATCTGAAATAAGCGTATTGATATGGTTGGCTTTAAATTCACAATATAACTACATGAAGTTCTTGACAAAAGTCTTCAGTAACGAGGGATTGGCATGAGTCAAAAAAAGATCATTGCGAGTTATCTGTCGGCAGGCATGTTGATGTTGCTGCCCTTGACTTCACATGCGGCCGGATTGGGGAAGCTGTCCGTCAGATCGGCGCTGGGACAGCCTCTTAACGCAGAAATCGAGTTGCTCGCCCGGGACAAGTCCGAGCTTGAGGCATTATCCGCACGTCTTGCGGGTAATGATGCGTTCCGCGAAGCTAAAATTGATCCGGCAGCGGCGCTATACAACCTTAAGTTTGCGGTTGATAAAAAGCCCGATGGCCGCGCAGTATTGAAAATAACCTCGAGCAAGCCAATCAACGATCCTTTTCTGGACATGCTCATCGAGCTTGACTGGGCAACCGGTCGAATAGTTCGCGAATATACGGTTTTACTGGATCCTCCAGGCATGACGGCGGCACAAACGCCGGTGTCACCATTGGAAGTTAACTCGGCCAGCACTAGCGGCAACGAATCCGGAAAATCTGCAGAGTTGTCGGTAGAGACTAAACCATCTTCTTCGATGGGATCTAAAACAACAGGCGGAGCGACGTCAACTCGCAAATCCGCTCAAGCTGCCGAAAAAACCACTAAGCAATCTTACGGCCCGGTCAAACGAGGAGACACGCTGTCGTCCATCGCCAGTCAAACCAAGCCGGATGGCGTCAATCTCGAACAGATGCTGATTGGCTTGTACCGCGAAAATCGCAAAGCCTTCGATGGCGATAATATGAACCGGCTCAAGACCGGCAAGATTCTAAAAGTACCGAGCAAGGAGCAAATTGCCGCGATTCCTGTGGCAGAAGCCGCGCGCGATATCAAACTGCAATCTGCCGATTGGCAAAGCTACCGGCAGAAGTTGGCCGGAGAAGTCGCCCAGGGAACGGCAGTGCCGGAGAAATCCGCGCAGGCAGTCGGTAAGATCATGCCCAAGGTGGAAGATAAGGCTGCCCAGATGCAAGCCGGCAAGGACGTGCTTACTCTCTCCAAAGGCGAAGCTCCAGCCAACGGAAAGCAGCTGGCATCCGGCAAAGATGCCAAGCAGGTAGCGGCTACCCAGGACAAACTTAATGCCCTGCAAGAAGATGCAGCCGCCCAGAAAAAAGCTTTGCAGGATGCCAACAACCGTGTAGCTGCTCTGGAGAAAAATATCCAGGACATGCAGCGGCTGCTGGATATCAAGAGCCAAGCGCTGGCAGAACTGCAGAAAAATGCAGCCAAGGCTGGCTCCAATGCTGCCCCCTTTGCTGCGCCTGCATCCGTCAAGCCCGCCACTCCGCCGGCACAGACAGCAACCGCACCCAAGCCCGTCGTGCCAACGCCAGCACCCATGCCCGCGAACGTGGGGCCAAGCTGGTATGAAAATATTAACCCGCTCTACCTTGGCGGTGGCGCTTTGGCCGCATTGCTGTTGGCCCTGCTCGCATTCATGATGCATGGCAAACGTAAGCGCAAAGGGCTGTCAAATTTTGAAGACAGCATCATGGCTGGTACGGACATCAGAGCCAATACCGTTTTTGGAACCCAGGGTGGCGGTGCGGTGAATACCAACAACACCTCATTCCTTACTGACTTCAGTCAGGCTGGCTTGGGAACTATTGACACTCATGATGTGGATCCGATCGCCGAGGCCGAGGTTTACATGGCTTATGGGCGCGACGCGCAAGCTGAGGAAATTCTCAAGGAAGCGTTGACCAAAGATCCGGGTCGGCATGAAATCCACCTCAAATTGCTGGAAATCTATGCAGCGCGCAAAAACTTGCCTGCGTTTGAGTCGGTAGCCACTGAGCTGTATGCAGCACTCGGTGGGGAGATGACCCCAGTGTGGGCGAAGGCGGCTGAGCTCGGGCGCAAGCTGGATCCCAACAATCCGCTTTACAACAACACTGGCGAAGCCAGTCATATTGGCGAAGTGAAACAATCAGTAGAAAACAAGAGCTCCGCAGCAGATGCAGTCGTGGTCGCCGCTGGCATGGCAACCGTTGCTCTGGCTTCGCGCAGGCGTGCAGAAGATGGTGATGCGCCTCCCGCAAGCGGGGAAATTCATAGCGATGCTGCACCGGATTTTTCACACAATCTAAACATTGCAGATGTGGATGCTGCAGATGCGCCGATAGACCGCAGCCTGGATTTTACGTCTAGTGCAGAACAGGGGATTATCGCCGACGCAATAGAAAAACATGCAGCGCATGAAGACTCGGTATTTCATGATCTGGATTCAATGATGGTTTCAGATACGGATGAAGATATCCAGGTAGGTTCTGTTCCTCATGATGAGCTGAACTTCCCTGATCTCGACTTTGCTACTCATGATTTCGGCAGCCGGCCTGCTTCTGCGCCGCTCGAATCAGCCAAGGCGAATGAGTCAGGACTGGATTTTGACTTTGACTTGCCTGAACCTGAAGCGCCTCTGACGTCGCCGGATTCATCTGCGGATTTGGATTTTTCTGATATCAGCCTGGATTTGAATGACATTGGTGATATGAGTCAAGCTGCGGGTGAACCTGACGAGGCATTCCAGGAAGCTGCCACTAAACTTGACCTGGCACGCGTTTACCATGAAATGGGTGACAAGGAAAATGCCCGTGAAATTCTGCAGGAAGTGATACAGGAAGGAAACCCAACGCAAAAAGAGGATGCGCAAATGCTCCTGGCCCAGATAGGCTGATGCATCGCATCATAGTCTTGACTCGTTGCAAACTGCATCCAGCCACAGCCATCGTGCTGTGGCTGTTTTTTGTTGTATGGCTTGAATTCGCCCCTCCTTCGATGCTCGGACTGGCCGCACTGGGATTGGCACCCTGGCTGCGGGGCGCTGTCTTGGCTCAATTTCTACGCTACCTGCGCCGCACTCGCTGGCTGCTGCTCACATTGCTGGCGATATATGCCTATACGCTGCCGGGTGAAAATATATCCACTGTGCTAGGCAGTTTCAGTCCAAGCGTGCAAGGTTTGCAGTACGGAATATTACGCTTGGTGCGTATGATCTTGCTGCTTGCTGCACTTTCCATACTAATGCGAAGCATTCCTCGTGACGATTTGCTGTTAGGCATATACCGGATTTTAAGTCCGCTGCAATGGTTTGGCGTGGATGCGGAACGCATCGCTGTGCGTCTGTGGCTTACACTGCACTATGCCGAGACCGCTTTAGGCAATACCCGGATAACCAGTATGAAACAGCGTCTGGAAGCATTGCAGTTAAACTCGGCATTACCCGTTGATACGCAGTCGCAGGTCGAATTGCCAGACCAGACAATGGGATGGACTGATTATTTATGCATGTTTGTAGCGATAGTCCTCGGCGCTGTGACGCTCTGGTAGACATGTCATGGTAAGAATAGCCCTCGGGCTGGAATATGACGGCAGGAATTTTTGTGGCTGGCAGACGCAATCCGCTGGCTGCAGCGT
>JANMKH010000215.1:0-6533 GCA_031371965.1 Sulfuriferula sp. | reverse complement strand
CGCCGGGTGAAGGACACGCTTTGAGGCAACCGGGATCCGCACAGTGCATGCAGCCATCCTTGCGGATCAGCCATTCCAGCTTGCCCTGTTCCACCTCGACTTCCGAAAAGCGCATCACGGTCCATGAGTCCGCCGATAAATTGGGCGGGTTGTCATACACCCCCACACAGGTGCCGATCTCGTCACGTACGTCGTTCCACTCCATGCACGCCGCCTGGCAGGCCTTGCAGCCGATGCACTTCGACACATCGATGAGCTTGGCCACCTGCATGGTCTGCCGGACATCCGGTGAAGGCGTCGTGGTCGCGGAGCGGCGTTGAATATCTAGGGATTGCAATGCCATGTCTTATCTCCTCAAGCTTTCTCGATGTCCACCAGGAACGATTTGAACTCAGGCGTCTGGGTATTCGCATCGCCCACGTAGGGTGTAAGGGTGTTCGCAAGATAGCCATTTTTCGCCACCCCCTTGAAGCCCCAATGGATCGGGATACCGACGGTATGCACCGTTTTGCCGTTCACCGTGAGCGCTTTGAGGCGCTTGGTGACGACCGCCACCGCCTTGATGTGGCCGCGGTTGGAACGCACCGTTACCATACTGCCATTCGCGATGCCTTTCTCTTTTGCCAGCTCTTCGCCCAATTCGACGAATTGCTGCGGCTGGAGAACGGAATTGATGACCGCGTGCTTGGTCCAGTAATGGAAGTGCTCGGTGAGCCGGTAGGTGGTACCCGCATAAGGGAAATCCTTGGCGGTACCAAACTGCGCCAGATCGCCCTTGAATACCCGCGCCGCCGGATTGCTCACCACTTTAGGATGCAAGGGGTTGGTGCCGATGGGCGTCTCAAATGGCTCGTAGTGTTCCGGGAATGGCCCTTCCACCATCTTGTCGAGTGCAAACAACCGCGCCACACCCTCCGGCTGCATGATGAAAGGTTCCATGCCCTGATCAGGCGCGGAATCCGGTTTGAAGTCAGGCACGTCGAACCCCACCCACTTGCTGCCATTCCAGTGGATGATGCTGCGCTTGGGGTCCCAGGGCTTGCCCGCAGGGTCGCACGAGGCGCGGTTATAGAGAATGCGCCGGTTGGCGGGCCAGGCGAAAGCCCAGTCCAGAGTCTCACCCAGTCCGCTCGGATCGGCGTTGTCCCGGCGCGCCATCATGTTGCCCTTTTCGGTCCAGGCACCGGCGAAAATCCAGCAACCGCTGGCGGTGGAGCCGTTGTCCTGCAACAGGGCGAAGCTATCCAGCTGTTGCCCGGCCTTGACCAGCACCTTGGTCGCATCCTTCGGATCCGCAATATCAGCCAGCGCCTTGCCGTTGTATTCCCTGGCCAGTTCTTCCGGGCCGGGCACATCGGGAATAGCGTAATTCCAGGTCAAATTGAGGATGGGATCCGGGAAGGCGCCGCTTTCCTTCTTATACAAATCACGCAAGCGCATGAAGATGCCGGCCATGATCTCGGGGTCGCCTTTGGCATCTCCGGGCGGCTCGGCGCCTTTCCAGTGCCATTGTAGCCAGCGGCTGCTATTCACCAGCGCGCCGTCTTCTTCCGCAAAACAGGTGGAAGGCAGGCGGAATACCTCGGTCTGAATCTGGCTGGAATCGACGTTGTTATACTCGCCGAAATTCTTCCAGAATTCAGAGGTTTCCGTCGCCAGCGGGTCGATGACCACCAGATACTTGAGCTTGGCGAGCGCCCCGCCAATCTTCGCCTTGTTGGGGAAAGCGGCCAGCGGATTGAATCCCTGGCAGAAATAGCCGTTCATTTTGCCCTGATGCATATCCTCAAACACTTGCAGGACATCATGTAACTTGTCCAGCTTGGGCAGGTAGTCGAAGGCCCAGTTGTTTTCCTGGGTGGCGGCATCGCCGAACCAGGCTTTCATCAGGCTTACATGAAACTTGGGATAATTTTGCCAATAGTTGAGCTGGCCAGGGCGCAGCGCTTTCGGGGTGCGTGTTTCGATAAATTTCCCATAGTCCGTTTCTTTTTCTCCCGGCAGCGTCAGATAGCCCGGCAGCATGTTGGAAAGCAGGCCCAGATCGGTAAGACCCTGAATGTTGGAATGGCCGCGCAACGCGTTTACCCCGCCGCCGGCCATACCCACATTGCCGAGCAAGAGTTGCACCATGGCAGCGGTGCGGATCATCTGTGATCCGACGCTATGCTGGGTCCACCCCAGGGCATACAGGATGGTCATGGTTTTGTTGGGTACGCTGGTTTCCGCGATCATCTCGCACACCTTGAGGAACTGCTCCTTGGGCGTACCGCAGATGTTGCTCACCACGTCCGGCGTGTAGCGGGCGTAATGCTGCTTCATCAGATTGAACGCGCAGCGCGGATTGGTGAGCGTTTCGTCGACCTCGGCATAGCCATCCGGACCGATCACATAAGACCAAGTGCTTTTATCGTAACTGCGTTTAGCAGCATCGTAGCCTGAGAACAGGCCTTCCTCGAACTGATAGTCACCATTGATCAGGAAAGTGGCATTGGTATATTTCTTGACGTACTCGTGCTGGATCTTGTCGTGGGCCAGCAAATAGTTGATCAGGCCGCCCAGGAAAGCGATATCCGTGCCGGTGCGAATCGGTGCGTAATAGTCGGCCACCGCCGCCGAGCGGTTGAAGCGGGGATCCACCACCACCAGCTTGGCCTTGTTGTGGGCCTTCGCTTCCGTTACCCATTTGAAACCGCAGGGGTGCGCCTCGGCGGCATTGCCGCCCATGATCAACACCAGATTTGCGTTCTTGATGTCAACCCAATGGTTGGTCATCGCGCCGCGACCGAACGTAGGGGCAAGACTTGCCACCGTAGGTCCGTGTCAAACGCGCGCTTGATTGTCGAATGCGAGCATCCCCAGGCTGCGAACCACCTTGTGGGTCAGGTAACCGCTTTCGTTGGACGAAGCGGACGCCGCGAGAAAACCCGTCGTGAGCCAGCGGTTCACCGTCGCGCCTTCGGCATTCTTGGCAATAAAGTTTTTATCCCGATCGTCCTTCACCAGCCGGGCGATGCGGCTGAACGCATCAGCCCATGAAATGCGCTTCCACTCAGAAGAACCCGCCGCGCGGTATTCGGGAAACTGCAACCGATTCGGGCTGTGAACGAAGTCCAGCAGGCCAGCGCCCTTGGGACACAAGGTACCGCGATTTACCGGGTGATCCGGATCACCCTCGATATGGATGATTGATAATTTTGCATTCTTGGCTTTGTCGCCCAAGCTGTACATCAGCAGGCCGCAGCTTACCGAACAGTAGGGGCAGGTATTGCGCGTTTCGGTGCTACGTAGCAATTTGAATTCGCGCACTTCCGCCAGTGCGACAGCGGGTGAAAAACCCATTACGGCAAGGCTGGACCCGCCCATGCCTGCAGCACAGATTTTAAAAAACTGCCTACGGTTGACTTGCATCGCTTCCTCCAATGGATGAAATGATTATTGGGATATTAACAACTGCAAAAACACACGCAATAAATATGCCGGCATAAAAATACTTTATAAACAGACTATTGGTTATTATTTCATTCATGAACATAGACAAAAATACCCATTCGTCAGACAGAATGTCCCAACTCCGATTAGCGATTTAGCGCTATCACCAACACCATACTTGCGGCATGAGCCTGGAAGCATCACACTTTAAAGAGTAGACCAAAAAATTAAATAATACGGCAGGAGTTTGCAATGAGTACGTCACCATACCCTGGTCAGGCGGATGCATCCGGCATGCCGACTGCGTCGTCCGAATTCGGCTCATGGCAGCAGTACGCCATACTGGTAATAGACGACGAGGGCGGCATGCGTAATTTCCTTGGCCGGGCACTAAGTAGCCGCTGCGGCGCGGTCAAGACAGCCGCCAGCGCAGAAGATGGCGCGCGCCTGGTAGAGGAACAACACTTTGATCTGATCATTCTCGACGTTTCCCTGCCCGGTAAATCCGGCATCGAGTGGCTGCACGAATTGCGCCATACCGGCTTCTACGGCGACGTCATCCTGATCACCGCCTTCGCTGACATGGAAACTGCCATTGGTGCGCTCCGCGCAGGCGCGACCGATTTCATCCTGAAACCATTTCGTATCGACCAGTTGCTTAACGCCATCGGCCGCTGTTTTGATCGCGCGCAACTAGCGCGAGAAAATTTTGTGCTACGGCGAGCCATGGCCGAGCTGTCCGAAGTAACAGAATTGGTGGGAGACTCTTCAGCCACAGCTGAAATGCGCACCATGATCAACCGCCTGGCGCCATTACCCAGCACGGTACTGATCAGTGGCGAATCCGGAACCGGCAAGGAGGTCGTGGCACGTGCTTTGCACAACCATAGCCCGCGTGCCAGCCAGCCTTTTGTACCGGTCAACTGCGGCGCCATTGCGCCGGAACTGATCGAAAGTGAGCTGTTCGGTCATGTAAAGGGCGCCTTCACCGGCGCCAGTGGCGAACGCAAAGGGCTGTTTTTCTACGCCCAGGGCGGCACCCTGTTTCTCGATGAGGTGGGTGAACTGCCGCTGGCCATGCAGACCAAGCTGCTGCGTGCACTGGAGGAAAAAAGGATACGGCCGGTCGGTTCAGAGCGCGAAATTCCGGTGGATGTACGCATCATCGCTGCGACCAATCGCAACCTTTCCAGCGCGGTTCAAAGTGGACATTTTCGGGCAGATCTGTTCTATCGGCTGGACGTGATGAGCATGATGATTCCGCCACTGCGTGAACGGCGTGACGATGTCCTGCCTTTGGCCCGGTATTTCATGGGGCAACTGTCGGCGCAACTCGGCGTGCCGCCTATCACTATCTGCGACGATATCATGCAAGCCATGCGCGTTTATGCATGGCCCGGCAATGCGCGTGAGCTCAGAAACCTGATCGAACGTTCGCTCATCCTGGGAAAATTTCCCATCGGCTGCGTGAGCCCTGCCAGCGCACCCACTGCACTCACTCAGACGCCCGTCACCCTTGAGGAAGTGGAAAAGCAACATATCCTGCGTGTGCTCGATAGCGTGTCCGGCAACAAGTCGCAAGCCGCCCGGCTACTCGATATTTCGCGCAAGACACTGGAACGCAAGTGCAGCGCTTGGCAACTCTAATCCCGATATCGTGCAGTTGAGGTCGCTGAAATCCAGGCTGCAGCTTTCTGTCCGTTCCAAGCTGCTGTTTCTGGTGCTGCTGCCCCTGTTGGTAGTGCTCCCCATTCTGATCGGGCTCACCCTGTACTGGGCCAATACCTATTACGACCGCCTGCTGATTTTCAGGGTCAACAGTGATCTGGCCGTCGCCCATCAATATTTTGCCAACGTTACCGACCATCTGGGGCAGGAAGTCGGCGGTCTGGCACGCTCTTACAGCCTGGTGAGTCAACTCAGACAGCCGGGTTCGCCCAACGTGGCCGACTGGCTGATGTGGACGCGCGATGAACACAAGCTGGATTTTTTATATCTGCTTGATACCCACGGCCGCATTATCGCGCCAGCCAGCCGCTTCGATGCCGCTACATGGCCGATAGTGAAGCAGGCGCTACAGGGCGCATCGTCTACTGCCATCGACATTCACACCCGCACAGCTGTCTGCGATTGACCCTGCATTGGCCCAACGCGCCTTGATCGAGATCGTCTCCACGCGCAATGCGGCAACCTCATCGCAAAGCATGGAAGCCCGCGGCATGATGATACACACTGCGACGCCCGTCTATGACGCGCAGGGGCAACTCGCGGGAGTGCTGGAAGGCGGTGTGCTGCTCAACCACAATCTGGACTTCGTCGACACCATCAATAACCTGGTTTACAAGGAAGGCTCGTTACCGTTTGGTTCCAAAGGCACGGCCACGCTGTTTCTGAACGACGTACGCATTGCCACCAACGTACGCTTGTTCGAGGGAAAACGCGCACTGGGTACCCGCGTCTCGCGTGTGGTGCGTGACACGGTGCTGGAGCACGGTGCCACCTGGCTGCAACGTGCTTTCGTAGTCAACGACTGGTATGTGTCTGGCTATGAACCCATTCAGGACAGCTTCGGAAAGCGTGTCGGCATGCTCTATGTGGGTTTTCTCGAAGCACCATTCGATACCGCCAAGACCGTGGCGCTGGCAGGAATAATCCTGGTAATTGTGCTGGTGAGTGTGTTAGGTGGTTTTATCTCGCTGAAATGGGCGCGCGCGATTTTCCTGCCTCTGGAGAAAATGAACCTGACCATGAACGCGGTGGAGTCCGGTGATCTGTCGGCGCGCACCGGCAAACTGGTAAGCCAGGATGAAATCGGCCAACTGGCGCGACATTTTGATCAGTTGCTGGAAAAACTCCAGGCTCAGAATCGCAAGCTCAAAACCTGGGCGGATGAACTGGACAGAAAAGTCGTAGAGCGCACTATCGAACTGGAGTTAGCCAATCAACGCCTGATAGACACCCAAAAACAATTGGTGATGTCGGAAAAACTGGCAGCTATTGGTGAGCTCACTTCCGGCGTGGCGCATGAGATCAACAATCCGACTGCTGTCATTCAAGGCAATCTCGATTTGCTGGTTGAACTGATCGGTGCACACGCCGCC
>JANMKH010000178.1:0-3042 GCA_031371965.1 Sulfuriferula sp. | reverse complement strand
AGCAGATTGCGCGCCAGCTGCATATCGGCAGCAGAGCGCGGGAAAGAAATCGACACATAATCCGCCTTCAGTGCCGCGGCAGTTTTGATATCTTCAATGTCTTTTTCAGTCAACGCCGCGGCGGACAGCCCACCGCCTTTGCGGTTGATGCCCTTGTTATTAGACAGCACACCGCCTTGCACCACTTTGCAGATGATTTCCGAGCCCCTGACTTCTTCAACCCACATTTCGATACGGCCATCGTCCAGCAACAACGTGGCACCGCGCTCCAGATCTCTGGGCAGGTCTTTGTAGTCAAGTCCAACTCGTTCCTGAGTACCCATTTCGCACGTGGCGTCGAGCACGAAACGGTCGCCGGATTGCAGCGTGATCTTGCCGTCGGCAAATTTGCCGACACGGATTTTTGGGCCTTGCAGATCAACCAGCACGCCCACGGCACGACCCCTGGTCCGCGCCAGCGAACGCACCATCTCGGCGCGATCGATATGATCCTGCGCGATACCATGCGAAAAATTGAGACGCACTACGTCCACGCCCGCCTCCATCATTTTGTCCAGGACTTTAGGGTCATTGGATGAGGGGCCAAGTGTGGCGACGATTTTTGTTCTGCGTATCATGAATTTATTTACTCTGAAAAAGGACCAGTCAAGGCAACGTCAGCAGGCAGAATATTCTGCCTGCATAACGACTTCCGAAGCTAGCCAAACACCGTTAATGGATTTAGCCTGCTGCGCGTTGCTCAAGGATTTCAACAGCAGGCAATTTCTTGCCTTCCAGGAACTCCAGGAAAGCGCCTCCAGCGGTGGAGATATAAGATACCTTGTCGTAGATATCGTATTTTTGTATTGCCGCAATCGTATCGCCACCACCGGCCAAGGTAAAGGCGCTGGTATTAGCAATCGCTTCGGCGATTTTTTTGGTGCCCTCGCCAAACTGATCGAACTCGAACACGCCGACTGGGCCATTCCATACTACTGTACCAGCCTTCATGATGATATCCACCAGTTCCTGGGCTGATTTAGGACCAATGTCGAAAATCATGTCGTCATCCACGACTGCCCCTGCGTCTTTGAGTACAGCAGGTTCATTGGCGTCGAATTTCTTGCCGCACACCACATCTACTGCGATAGGAATGGTGGCGCCACGCGCAGTCATTTTCTTCATCAGCGCCTGCGCAACAGGAACCAGATCATCCTCGCACAGAGATTTGCCGACATTCTTTCCGGTAGCTTTGAGGAAGGTGTTGGCAATGCCGCCGCCTACTACCATCTGGTCCACTTTTTCAGACAACGCTTCCAGCACAGTCAGTTTGGTGGATACCTTGGAGCCGCCCACGATCGCAACCATGGGGCGCGCCGGACTGAGCAGCGCTTTGGTCAGCGCCTCCAGTTCTTCGGTCAGCAGGATGCCTGCGGCAGCCACCGGTGCAAACTTGGCAATGCCATGCGTCGAAGCTTCAGCGCGGTGCGCAGTACCGAAGGCATCCATCACGAACACGTCACACAGCTTGGCGTACTTCTGCGCCGTCTCATCCAGGCTTTTTTTCTCGCCTTTGTTGAAGCGCACATTTTCCAGCAGCACCACTTCACCATCGGCAACATCAAAACCCCCGTCGATCCAGTCTTTGATCAAGCGCACTGGTTTACCCAATTTGGCGCTGAGTACAACAGCCACCGGCTTGAGCGAATTGTCTTCGGAGTATTCGCCTTCGGTCGGGCGTCCAAGATGGAAGTGACCATGACTTTTGCACCGGCCTTGTGGCAATGCTCTATGGTGCGCATGGACGCCGTGATGCGGGCGTCCGAAGTAACCTTGCCATCCTTGACCGGCACATTCATGTCGGCACGAATGAAAACACGTTTTCCTTTGAGGTCAAGGTCGGTAACGCGAATAACTGCCATGGTGATTCTCCAGATAAGTAAGGTTTAAGGGCTGGGAACACCCAGGCCTTAAAGCTCACACCCATGATACGACAAACGCAAGTCACTCAAACGCAGGCTTTGCCTGCGTTTGAGTGACTTGCCGCCTGCGTCGATTATTTCGCTACGTGTTCCACGAAACGCAGCATGTTGCAGGTATAGCCATATTCATTGTCATACCAAGCCACGACTTTGACGAAAGTCGAATCCAGCGCAATGCCGGCTTCAGAGTCGAACACCGAAGGTGCCGAGTGACCACGGAAATCGGTGGAAACCACTTTTTCAGTGGTGTAACCCAGCACGCCTTTAAGCGCACCTTCGGAAGCGAATTTCATCGCCGCGCAAATGTCGGCGTAAGTGGTTTCTTTATTGAGTTCCACGGTCAGATCCACCACCGACACGTCGGAAGTCGGCACACGGAACGCCATACCGGTCAGCTTGCCTTTCAATTCCGGCAGCACCACACCCACGGCCTTGGCCGCGCCGGTGGACGACGGAATGATGTTTTCCAGAATACCGCGGCCACCGCGCCAGTCCTTGCTGGACGGGCCGTCAACGGTTTTTTGCGTTGCCGTGGCCGCATGCACGGTGGTCATCAGGCCGCGCTTGATGCCCCAGTTGTCGTTCAGTACCTTGGCGACCGGTGCCAGACAGTTGGTGGTGCAGGAAGCAGCGGAAACAATCGCCTCACCCGCATATTTGGTGTGGTTGACGCCATACACGAACATCGGGGTGTCGTCCTTGGAAGGCGCAGATTGCACGACTTTTTTGGCGCCCGCGCTGATGTGCGCCTGGCAGGTTTCCTTGGTCAGGAAAAAACCGGTCGATTCGATAATGATATCAGCACCGACTTCACCCCATTTCAGGTTGCTCGGATCGCGTTCGGCAGTCAAACGGATTTTTTTGCCATTGACCATCAGGTTATTACCTTCAACGGCCACGTCGCCATTGAAACGACCATGCACAGAGTCGAACTTGAGCATGTACGCGAGGTATTCAGGGTCAAGCAGATCGTTGATCGCAACCACTTCGATCCCTGGGAAATCTTTGGCGATTGCGCGGAACGCCATGCGGCCAATGCGGCCAAAACCGTTGATACCAACCTTAATAGTCATAATTTACC
>JANMKH010000161.1:0-3573 GCA_031371965.1 Sulfuriferula sp. | reverse complement strand
CGGCTGGAGTTCGAGGATGCGTTCGCGGCCGGTGCTGGAAGCGCCGCCGGCCTGCTCGACGATGAAGCTCATCGGGTTGGCCTCATACAGCAGGCGCAGTTTGCCGGCCTTGGCGGGGTCTTTGGTGTCCTTGGGGTACATGAAGATGCCGCCGCGCACCAGGATGCGGTGGACTTCGGCCACCATGGAAGCGACCCAGCGCATGTTGAAGTCGCGCGCACGCGGCCCGGTCTTGCCTTCCAGACATTCCTGCACGTAGCGCTTGACCGGAGCTTCCCAGAAACGCTGGTTGGAAGCGTTGATGGCGAATTCCTTGGTGTCGGCGGGGATGGTCATGTTGGGGTGGGTGAGAATGAACTCGCCGATGTCGCGATCCAGCGTAAAGCCATTGACACCGTGGCCGGTGGTCAGCACCAGCATGGTGGAGGAACCATACAGCGCATAACCGGCGGCAACCTGCTTGGTGCCCGGCTGCAGGAAGGACTCGGCAGTCGGCGCATTGCCTTCGCCAGGGCAGCGCAGAATGGAGAAAATGGTGCCGACGGAGATGTTGACGTCGACGTTGGACGAGCCGTCCAGCGGGTCGAACACCAGCAGGTATTTGCCGCGCGGGTACTGGCCGGGAATCTGGTAGACGTCATCCATCTCCTCGGAGGCCATGGCGGCAAGGTGGCCCGCCCACTCGTTGGACTGGATGAAGATTTCGTTGGTGATGACGTCGAGCTTCTTCTGGGTTTCGCCCTGCACGTTTTCTGAATCAAGGCTGCCCATCACGCCGATCAGCGCGCCTTTGTTGACGGCATTGGAGATGACCTTGCAGGCCGTGACGATGTCATTCAGCAGCGAAGTGAAATCACCGGTCGCGCCCTTGATCTGGCGCTGCTCTTCGATGATGAACTGGGTGATAGTGGTGCCGATATGCATGGCCAAAGCCTTTCCAGAATATTCAAAAGTACTAATTATATCAGATTGATGCCGGAAGCTCAGTCGTTGCTGCTGCTGAGCTGGTCGCCCGGAATGAAATTCCAGGTGCGCGTGATGCTGAGGATGTCGACCTTGTTGCGCATTTCTTCCGGGAAGGGTGAATAGGGTGCAGCGCGCCTCACGATCGCAACTGCGGCCGCATCCAGTATCTTGGAGCCGGAGCTGCGCGTGACCTCCACGTCGTCGAGACTGCCGTCAGATTTGATCGACACGGTGAGTTGCAGTTTGCCGTAGAGTTTTTGCGAACGCGCCGCCTCCGGATAATTCTGGTTGCCGATGCGTTCCACCTTGATGCGCCAGTCCTCGATATAGCGCGCAAACACGTAGCTCTGCGTGCGTGCGCCGACAAACATGCGCTTCGGGCGTTTTTGATAAGCGCTGTATTCGCGCGAGATTTGTGCTTCCAGTTTGGCCATTTCCAGGCTGCGCGCGACCAGGCTGGTGGGGCGTGGGTCGGCTTCAGCCGGCTTGGTTTCGGCAGGCGCCGGTTCATTCTGCATATTGGACAGGCTTTGCTCCGACTTGAGCTGGGTCATGATCTGGCGCGCCTGTGCTTCCAGCTGTTTGACGCGCTGCTCAGCCTGGTCTGCGCCGGATTCGCGCTGATCCACTGCTGAAGAAGGTAACGGGCTTTTGGCGCGGCGGTCGAGATCGGTGTTGCCGCCGCCATCCAGGTTGGCCTGCGCCAGGGCATCGGCCTTGAGCGGCTTGCGGGCGGATTTGCTGTTGACCAGTACCACTTCCAGCGGCGGGCTGAGGAAGTTGTCCTCGCGCACCGACGGCAATTTGAAGCTGAAGCCGAGCAGGAACAGGTGGATGCCCAGGGAGGCCAGCAACGCTATGCCCAGCAACGGCGTGATGCCGAGGCGTGAAGCGAGGGAGGGCAAATGGGATGGCGTGCTCATGACCGGTATTTTAGCCCGGATTATTGGGCTGCGGGCTCCGTCGCATCTGGTGCAATGTCCAGTCTGCGCAGGAAACTGCACAGCAGTTCCACGTCGAACAAGTCCACCCCGTCCACTTTCAAGGTGACGCGGCTACCCGGCGGCAGTTCCGGCAATGAATGCACGCGCGTCACAAACGGCAAGCCGTCGAGGCGCACCAGGTTTTCCTTGATGACGCCCGCGTTGATTTCGGTGATGCCTTCCTGCACCAGCCAGCGCAGGCACCAGTAGCGCTCCATGTTGCGCTGGAAATCGTTGTAGGCGTCATAGGCCACTTCGAAATCGCGCAATGCGGTGTACAGCACCTCGGATTTCGCCGCATAGGGCGGTTCCACGCCCTGTGCCAGCGCCATGATCTGGCGCTGGTTGACCAGATCCACATAACGCCGCAGCGGAGAGCTCGCCCAGGTGTATTGCGCCACGCCCAGCCCGACGTGCGGTCCAGGCTTGGTGCTCATTTTCACTTTGCCATTCTGCTGGGTGCGGTATAGCGCCATGGTGTCGGTTTCCGCCAGCCAGCGCCCCCATTCCGAATTCACATAAATCATCAGCTCGGACACCACGCGGTCGATCGGATTGCCGCGCACCCGGTCGGTAATGCTGACGCGGTCGTTTTCCACCTTGAAGTTGTAATCGGCGCGCTGCACCACGCTGGGATCGGGGGTTTTGCCGCGCGCGGCCTCCAGCGCACCGGAAAAATGCCAGAGCATGTCGAGTTCGGTCTTGAACGGGTAATCGACGCTGTCGTTGGCGATGCTGCCGGTATGGAAATGCGGCTCCAGCGTCTCATGGCGCAGGTTGGCGGCGATGTGGACTTGCTCCAGGCGGGTTTCCTGGTTCAGTACTTTCCATTCGCCGTCGCTCACTTCCACGTACATGGACAACGCCGGGCAGGTGTGGGTCTCGCCCAGGGTGTAATGGTGAATGGCGCCATCCGGCAGCATGGTGATCTTGGCGCCGGGGTAATACACCGTGGACAGGCGGCGCGCGGCGATTTCGTCGAGCGCCGAGGCCGGCACGATGCCCAGCGCGGGCACGGCGATATGGATGCCCACGCGCCAGTTGCCGTGGTCCAGACGCGTGACTGAAAAGGCATCGTCAATCTCGGTGGTAGCCGCGTCGTCCATGCTGAATGCCTGCACCCCCGCATCCGGCAACTGTGGCGGGTCGGGCAGTTCGTGCGCGTCGCCGAATCCGGTGCCGCGCGGGAAGTGTTCGCGCAGGAACGCACCCAGGTGGTAATCGTGGCTGGAAGGAATCGCGCCGCAGCGATCCAGCAGTTTGACCGGAGTCAGGCTGGTCGCCTTGCAGGCTTCGTCCAGGGCTTTCCATTCCAGCTGATTTTTGTCCGGCGCGTAGAGCAGCATGTCGAGATGCGCGGCGAATTCTTCCGGCAGCTCATACGCGCTCAGTTGCGCAACATAACGTGCCAGCAATTCCGCCTCGCGCTGCTTGCGTTCCACGCCAGCCTTGGCGGCAGCCAGCGCTTCAGGCGGCGCGGATTTGTAGCGGCCGCGCCCCTTTTTGTAGAAATACATCGGCGCTTCGTGCAGGCGCATCAGAATACCCGCCGCTTCTGTAGGCGTGGGTTCGTGGCCGAAATATTCGCGCGCCAGATCGGTAAAGCCAAATTCCTCGCTGCTCG
>JANMKH010000144.1:0-3140 GCA_031371965.1 Sulfuriferula sp. | reverse complement strand
GGATTTCGTGCTCAACCAGCCGCGTTACCAGGGTGCGCAGGTGCTGCTTGCGCGCGAGAACTTCGGCTGCGGATCGAGCCGCGAACACGCGCCGTGGGCGCTGGAGGATTTTGGCTTGCGCGCCCTCATCGCGCCCAGTTTTGCGGATATTTTTTATAACAACTGCTTCAAGAACGGTCTGCTGCCCATCGTGCTGGACGCGGCCATTGTCGATCAGTTGTTCCGTGAAACCGAAGCGACGCCCGGTTACGCCCTGCAGGTGGATCTGGAACGGCAGACCGTGACCACGCCCGCTGGCGAATCCTTCGGTTTCGACGTGGATGCGCACCGCAAGTATTGCCTGCTTAACGGTCTCGACGATATCGGCCTGACCCTGCAACAGGCGGACAAGATCAAGGCTTATGAAGAACGGCGCAAGATGGAAGCGCCGTGGCTGTTTGTATAGTTTTTTCTGATTTTGAATTGAAAGAATCCTTATGAAAATCGCAGTATTGCCCGGCGACGGCATCGGTCCCGAAGTGACCGCCCAGGCAGTGAAGGTGTTGCAGGCGCTGAACAGCGACGGTTTCAGGATCGAGATGGAACATGCCGCCATCGGTGGCGCGGGATATGACGCCGCTGGCGATCCATTGCCGGACGCTACACTCAAGCTTGCTCGTGAATCCGACGCAATTCTGCTCGGTGCGGTGGGTGGCTATCAGTACGATACGTTGCCGCGCCCGATGCGCCCGGAGCAGGGCTTGCTGCGCATCCGCAAGGAGCTCAACCTGTTCGCCAACCTGCGTCCGGCCACGCTCTATCCGGAGCTGGCCGACGCGTCCACGCTCAAACCGGAAGTAGTGGCGGGGCTGGACCTGATGATCGTGCGCGAGCTTACCGGCGACCTCTACTTCGGCCAGCCGCGTGGTATCCACGTCAACGAGGCGGGCGAGCGCGAAGGCTACAACACCATGCGCTACAGTGAGTCGGAAGTGCGGCGCGTGGCGCACATCGGCTTCCAGATCGCCATGAAGCGCGGCAAAAAACTGTGCTCGGTGGAAAAGGCCAACGTGCTGGAAACCAGCGAGCTGTGGCGCGAAGTGGTGATCGAGACCGCCCGGCAATATCCCGAGGTGGCACTGTCGCACATGTACGTGGACAACGCAGCCATGCAGCTGGTGCGCAACCCGAAGCAGTTCGACGTGATCCTCACCGGGAATATCTTTGGCGACATCCTTTCCGACGAGGCCTCCATGCTCACCGGCTCCATCGGCATGCTCGGTTCGGCGTCGCTGGACGAGAACCGCAAGGGCATGTACGAGCCCATCCACGGTTCGGCGCCGGATATTGCCGGCAAGGACATCGCCAACCCACTCGCCACGATACTTTCCGTTGCGATGATGATGCGTTATACCTTTGGTCAAGATGATGTGGCCGACCGCATTGAAAACGCCGTAAAAAAAGTGATCAGTCAGGGGCTGCGCACCGCAGATATTCACACTGCCGGTACCACCAAGGTGGGTTGCGCAGCTATGGGCGATGCAGTACTTGCCGGGCTTTGACCGAATAAAGAACAACAGGAGACACAGAAAATGATGCGAGTAGGTCTGGTTGGCTGGCGCGGCATGGTAGGTTCGGTGCTGATGCAGCGCATGCGCGAGGAACATGATTTCGACGTGATCGAGCCGGTGTTTTTCACCACCTCGCAGGTGGGAGGCAAAGGCCCCGATATCGGCAAAGACGTTCCCGCATTGAAAGATGCCCGCAATCTGGATGAGCTGCGCGCAATGGACGCCATCATCTCCACCCAGGGCGGCGACTACACCAGCGAAATCTTCGGCAAGCTGCGCGCCGCCGGCTGGAAAGGCTACTGGATCGATGCCGCTTCCACGCTGCGCATGGAAGCGGGTAGCGTCATCATTCTTGACCCGGTGAACAAGTACGTTATTCAGGATGCGCTGGCCAAAGGCGGCAAGGATTTCATCGGCGGCAACTGTACGGTTTCGCTGATGCTGATGGCGCTGGGCGGCCTGTTCCGCGAAGACCTGGTGGACTGGATTAGCGCGATGACCTATCAGGCCGCTTCGGGTGCCGGTGCGCAGAACATGCGTGAATTGCTCAGCCAGATGGGTGAAGCGCACCGGGTGGCGAAAACGCTGCTGGACGACCCGGCCTCCGCCATCCTCGACATTGACCGCGAAGTTGCCGGCACACTACGCGACAACAGCTTCCCTACCGCCAATTTCGGCGTGCCGCTGGCAGGCAGTCTGATCCCGTGGATCGACAAAGACTTGGGCAACGGCCAGAGTAAGGAAGAATGGAAAGCGCGTGCCGAGACCAACAAGATACTTGGCCGCAGCGACGACGCGATTGCCATAGATGGCTTGTGCGTACGCATCGGCGCAATGCGCTGCCATAGCCAGGCGTTGACCGTGAAGCTGAAAAAAGACGTGCCGATGGATGAGATAGAAGCCATCGTCGCTTCCCATAACGACTGGGTGAAGGTCGTGCCCAACCAGCGCCAGGCGAGCATGACCGATCTTACCCCCACCGCCGTGACCGGCACGTTGACCGTGCCGGTAGGCCGCATGCGCAAGCTCTACATGGGCGGCGAATACCTGTCTGCCTTCACGGTGGGCGACCAGTTGCTGTGGGGCGCTGCCGAACCGTTGCGGCGCATGTTGCGCATACTGGTAGAAGCTTGATGCCGAAAAAAGTTGATGTAGCCGTCCTTGGCGCGACCAGCCTGGTCGGTGAGGCAATACTGGAACATTTGTCCGAACGCGATTTCCCATTGGGCAAGTTATATTTGCTGTCACCCAGCCTGTCCGTAGGTGAGGAAATCAGCATTGCCGGACGCGATATCGTGGTTCAGGATGCGGAGCAGTTTGATTTTTCCCAAGTGAATATTGCACTGTTTGCAGCAGGGGCTGAGGCGGCAGCGCATTACGCTGCCAAAGCCGCAGCAGCGGGCTGCGTGGTGATCGACAGCAGCCCGCAATTCCGCACGGATGCAGCGGTGCCGCTGGTGGTGGCGGAAGTGAATCCTGAATGCATTGCGGATTATTTGCCGCGCAAGCTGATCGCCAGTCCCAATGCTGCAACCACGCATTTGCTGAAAGCGCTCAAACCGATTTACGACACAGCAGGTATCAGCCGCA
>JANMKH010000073.1:0-1607 GCA_031371965.1 Sulfuriferula sp. | reverse complement strand
AAGTCTGCGGCGCTTTGCGCTAGCGTGAGTGTGCCGAGCAGGTGGCTCACGAGTTTTTCGTGGGCCTCGGCGGCGTTGCTGTGCCGGGTTTCCAGTTGGTCGCACAGCGCCATCAGCTCATCGACTTTGGCGACGATTTTAGCCTGCTCATTTAAAGGGGGGATTGCATAAAAACAGTCATTTAATACTTTGAAATGCCGAGCATAACCCCTACTTTCTAATTTTAGACCTAATAGCTGCAGCCAGAAGAATCTTTCATTCTGCAATATCGGGCGAAGAATCTTTAGGAAACTCTGCAAAACTCCCACTTCCGCGCCCCGTACCTGAGCCCATTGTGTCAACATTGAGCCCATGAAACAAACCACCCTGAACCTAGACCTCAGTCTCAAGCGCACGCGCAAGCGTGAATTTCTCGAACAGATGGAACACGTCGTGCCGTGGGCAGCGCTGGTCAAGCTGATCGCCCCGCACTACCCCCAAGGCAACAACGGGCGTCCGCCGTTCCCGCTCGAAACCATGCTGCGCATCCACTTCATGCAGCAATGGTTCAGCCTGTCCGACCCAGGCATGGAAGAAGGCTTCTTCGACGTCCCGCTGTACCGCGAATTTGCCCAGCTCGAAGACTACGCCCGCCTGCCTGACGAGAGCACCATCCTGCGCTTTCGCCACCGGCTCGAACAGCACCATCTGGCCGAACAGATTCTTACCACCGTCAACCAGTTGTTGACCCAGCAAGGCTTGCTGCTCAAGGTCGGCAGCGTGGTGGACGCCACCCTGATCCCGGCGCCCACCTCGACCAAGAACAAAGACAAGACCCGCGACCCCGAAATGCATTCCAGCAAAAAAGGCAATCAATGGTACTTCGGCATGAAAGCCCACATTGGTGTTGATGCTGACTCTGGACTGGTCCACACCGTACACGGCACCGCCGGTCATGTCAGCGATGTGGCCGAGGGCAACCGCCTGCTGCACGGCGAGGAAGCAGAAGCGTATGGCGATGCCGGTTACCAGGGAGCGGCCAAACGCCCGGACGCCAAAGCCAGCGTCACCTGGCACGTGGCGATGCCCCCGGGCAAACGTCGGGCGCTGGACAAAGACAAACCCAGCGACGCATTGATCGACCAGCTGGAGAAGCTCAAGGCAGGCATCCGCGCCAAGGTGGAGCACCCGTTCCGGGTGATCAAGCGCCAGTTCGGGTTCGCCAAGGTACGCTACAAGGGTTTGAAGAAGAATACGGCACAGCTTGTTACGCTGTTTGCGCTGTCCAATCTGTGGATGGCGCGACACAAACTGATGGCACTACCGGGATGAGTGCGCCTGGAGATCGGGCAAATGGCCTAAACAGGACGAAAAACGCCAAAAGCAGCGTGGAAAATCGCATTTCTTGAGCATTTCACGCTGCCGTTTGAAAATTTAAAGCAGAGCCGCTTGCCGCTGCGCGGTGGATGGGGTTGTTCAGAGCATCCTTAGCGCGTTTACTTATCGGTGGCGCTATGGCCGAAGCCGAATACGTGACATACCATGAATTTTTAGCCGCATTATTCAACAGGCGCATCTTTGCTTTCCAGACCCAGGTCTTGAATCTTTCGCGTCAAAGTGTTGCGCCC
>JANMKH010000049.1:0-1558 GCA_031371965.1 Sulfuriferula sp. | reverse complement strand
GCCGAGATCGAGGCTGTAATGCGCCATGCGTGAACACAGCGACATCGTCATTGTCGGAGGCGGCCCGGTGGGCACCACGCTGGCGCTGTTGCTGGCGGATGGCGATTTCTCAGTCCAATTGCTGGAAGCGCGCGCCGATCTCACCCGCCCGGCACATCGACGTACCCTGGCGCTGTCATACGGCAGCCGCCTGATACTGGAACGGCTCGGGGTCTGGTCCGACCTCAGCGAAGTGACGCCAATCACCACCATTCACATCTCGCAGCGCGGTGGCCTGGGCATGGCCTGGCTGCGCGCAGCGGAAGAAAAACTGCCGGCGCTGGGTTATGTGGTGGACTATGCCGAACTCGATGCGGCCTTGCACGCGCGTCTGCGCGACAGCGGGGTGGCGGTAGTGAGCGGCGCGCGCGTGGACGAAGTGCGCGCCGCCAGCGGTTATGCCATGCTGAAAGTCAGCCGTGCCGGTGACGTTACGCCGGTTACCGCACGCCTCGCGGTGGTGGCCGACGGCGGTGCCGGTGCAGCGCAGCGGGTGAGCCGCGACTACGACCAGCATGCGCTGATTGCTGCAGTGACCACCGAATTGCCCCACAACGGTTGCGCTTACGAGCGCTTCACCCCCGATGGTCCGGCTGCGTTACTGCCGCAAGGCGCGGGTTTTGCGCTGGTATGGACCGCCAGCCCGGCGCGCGTGCAAGCCCTGCTGACACTGCCGGATGCTGAATTTCTGCACGCCCTCCATCAACATTTCGGCGACCGCGTGGGCCAGTTTCCAAGCGTTGCGCAACGCGCGAGTTTCCCGCTGGGATTGCGCTACGCCGCTCAGACTACGCGCCCGCACACGGTGCTGATCGGCAACGCTGCACAAATGTTGCACCCGGTAGCGGGGCAGGGTTTCAATCTCGGGTTGCGCGACGCCTGGGAGCTGGCCGCCCGGATACGCACCAGTACGCGTGAAGCACTGGGCGATGCAGGCATGCTTGCCACGTACAGGAATGCGCGGCGGCTGGACACGCGTGGCGGAATTTTCTTCACCGATCTGCTGGTGCGCCTGTTTTCCAACGACAACGCGCTGCTGCATCATGGCCGTAGCGTTGGTCTGGCGGCATTGCAGGCGCTGCCGCCGGTCAAGCGCTTCGTGGCGCGGCGCATGATCTTTGGAGCACGCGGATGAACCTGAAAACGGCCATTGGCCACAGAGCGCACAGAGACCACCGAGAAAAAACAAGGTATGGGTGGTTTTTGCCGACACACTTATCAGGAAAAAAACGATCCTCCTCAAAACCCGCGCCCGCTCTGTGGCCTCTGTGGCGGCAACAGGTTTTTCCAGGATGACCGCCGCGGCCTACGACGTCATCGTGGTCGGCGCCGGCATAGTCGGCGCTGCGTTCAGTGCAGCGCTGAAAGGAAGTGGGCTTGAGGTAGCGCTGGTGGAACCGCATCCGCCCGCGCTGCCCACGCCGGAATGGGATGCGCGCATTTATGCCATCAGTCCCGGCAGCGCACGTTTTCTTGACGAGCTGGGCGTGTGGCAAGGTTTCGATGCGGCGCGCATCGC
>JANMKH010000037.1:0-1609 GCA_031371965.1 Sulfuriferula sp. | reverse complement strand
GAAACCCGTTTTTATCTGGACCAGCGCAAGCGCGAGCGCGACCTGGCTTGCCTGCTGCTGGCCGACCTGTCGTTATCCACCGAGGCATGGGTAGGCGAAGAACGGCGCGTAATCGATGTCATCCGCGACAGCCTGTTCCTTTTTTCCGAGGCGCTGTCCGTAACCCGCGACCGCTTCGCGCTGTACGGCTTCAGTTCCCAGCAACGCACCGACGTGCGCTTCCATACCTTGAAAACTTTCAATGAGCCTTACGATGACACCGTGCGTGGCCGCATCCACAGCATCAGCCCGGCATACTACACCCGCATGGGCGCAGCCATCCGCCACGCCACCGAAATCCTGGGGCGCCAAACGGCCCGCGAGCGCCTGCTGCTGTTGCTCACCGACGGAAAACCCAACGACGCCGATCTGTATGAAGGCCGTTATGGAATCGAAGACACGCGCAAGGCACTGATCGCAGCAAGGCAGCAGGGCCTGCGTCCGTTTTGCGTGACCGTCGACCAGGAAGCCCACGAATACCTGCCGCACATTTTCGGCAAGAACAACTTCATCATTATCCGCAAACCGTCGGAGCTGCCCGCCAGACTACCGCTGCTGTATGCCCAGTTGACCCGCTAAGCGGGCCGGCGGGAAAACACTGGACACACCGCGGCGGGTGGCGTCGCAACGCTACGCCCGCATAGAACCTTAAAGCAGTCTTCAGTGTCTCAATAACTATGTGTGCTCGCCATCATCCAGCACAAGCAGGATAATATCGGCTGCCCAATATTATGATGCTACCCATCCACGCTTGAGTGAGTGATGCCGCTACGGCCACTTACCGGCGCAGAGACAAACAGGAAGAACCATGCAAGCTGAAACCTCGACGCCCACCAGCCACTTCGACCGTATTGGCGGGACAGACAAGATACGGTCATTGGTCAGACGCTTCTACCAGATCATGGATGAACTGCCCGAGTCTTACGGCATTCGCAAGCTGCACGCCGAGGATCTGCAAGGTTCGGAAGACAAGCTGTTCAAGTTTCTGTGCGGCTGGATGGGCGGCCCGCAGTTGTATGTGCAAGAATATGGCCACCCCATGCTGCGCCGCCGCCATCTGCCGTTTGCGATCAGCGCGTCCGAGCGTGACCAGTGGTTGCTATGCATGAACACGGCCTTGCATGAGGTGGTTCCAGATCAGCAACTGCGCGACGAGCTGTCTGCCGCCTTTACCAAAGTAGCCGATCACATGCGCAATACACACTGATTTTTTCAAGGAGAAGTCCAATGAGCATGACCCCTCAACAACTTGTCGCAGAAGCCAAGGCCCAGATTCAGGAAGTAGATGCCAACAGCGCCGCCCAACGCATCAGTACAGGTAGCGTTGTGATTGACGTGCGCGAACCCGGCGAATTCGAAGCCGGACATTTACCCAATGCCGTGAACATCCCACGTGGGCTTCTGGAATTCAAAACAGGTGATCACCCCGCACTGGCCAACAAGGACGCCGAACTGCTGCTGTACTGCAAAACCGGTGGCCGCTCTGCGCTAGCCGCTGTCAGCCTGCAACGCCTGGGTTATGCCAAACCGGTATCCGTGGCAGGCGGGTTTGAAGCCTGGGTGAACGCGG
>JANMKH010000015.1:0-5494 GCA_031371965.1 Sulfuriferula sp. | reverse complement strand
TACGAGAACCGCACGCCGGAACTGCATCTCGATAATCCGGATTTGAACGACGACATCTACGAATTGATCGAGAACGCTGATCTTTCCGACGAGGCTGAGAAAAAACTGGAGCGCGAGCTGGGACGGCAGTATCACCTCATCACCCGCGATGACCGGCTGGATACGGTGGCACAGGACATCGTGCGGCATTTTCTCGGACGCGGATTCCAGGGCAAGGCGATGGTGGTGTCCATCGACAAGGCCACCGCGCTGCGCATGTACGACAAGGTGCGCCAATTCTGGCCGAAAGACGACGACACCGATATGGCGGTGGTGGTGTCGCCAGGGCAGAATGAAATCGAGCAGATGGCGAAGCTGGGCATCGACATCGTGCCGCACCGCAAGCGCATGAACGAAGAGAAGCTGGACGAGAAGTTCAAGGCCCCCAACGATCCGCTGCGCCTGGTGTTTGTGTGCGCGATGTGGCTGACCGGTTTCGATGCGCCAAGCTGTTCGACCATCTATCTCGACAAGCCGATGCGCAACCACACGCTGATGCAAACGATCGCCCGCGCTAACCGTGTGTACCCCGGAAAACACAGCGGCTTGATCGTGGACTATGCCAACGTGTTCGCTTCGCTGGAGAAAGCGCTGGCGATTTATGGCAAAGGCGGCGGTGGCGAGATGCCGGTGCGCGACAAGAAGGCGCTGGCGGATGAGCTGCGCTATGCGGTGAATGACGCGAATGTTTATTGTCTGGAACACGGCGTTGCGCTGGCGGAAATTGAAACCATGCCAACGGCCAACTTTGCGCAGGCTGGGGCTATCAAGGATGCGGCAGACAGGCTGATGGCGCCGGAGACGATCAAGCGCGATTTCCTCGCGCTGGCGGCATTGGCCAGCAGATTGTATTGTGCATTGAAGCCAGACCCCGTGGCGGTCGAGTTTGCGCAGCGTTGCGGCTGCCTGGCCGCGATTGCCGAGTGCATCCACACCGTGACCGAACCGCCGGATATTTCGCACGTCATGCAGGGCATACAGGACTTGCTGGACGAATCCATCGCTGCCGAACCGTTCAAGATTCGGCAACCTGCGCAAGGCTACGGTCAGATTGATTTGTCCAGGATTGACTTCGTGGCGTTACGCAAGCGCTTCGAGAGCAAGCAGCCGACCAATACCGACGTCGAGCGGCTGAAAGCTGCGGTACGCGCGCAACTGGAACGCATGGTGCGCCTTAACCCGACGCGTGCTGATTATCTCGAAAAATTCCAGGAACTGATCGAAAGCTACAACTCGGGCAGCCGCAATATCGATGAAATTTTCAAAGAGCTGCTGGCATTGTCCACTGTCCTGACGGAAGAGCAGTCACGTCATGTACGCGAGAACCTGAGCGAAGAAGAACTGACGATCCTGGATATTCTCACCCGGCCTGCGCCGGAGCTCACCACCGAAGAACGTGAAGAGGTGAAGAAGGTCGCGCACCATTTGTTGGAGAAGCTGCACACCTTGCTGGTGCTGGGCTGGCGGCAAAAGGTTGCTACTCGCGCTCGCGTGAAAATCGAGATCGAGAACGCGCTTGATGAAGGTTTGCCGCGCGCTTATTCCAAGGAAATTTACGAAGCCAAATGCGCTGCGGTTTTCGAGCATGTGTATCAAAGCTATCAGGGCGAGGGGCGCAGCGTTTATTCTGCGTGACTGGATGTGGTTCAGAGCGCCGCTTTGCATCGGTGCATGCTTATGGATTTGTCGGATGCGTGAATCTATACAGATATTTTAAGTCACCATCCGGCGCAATGCGTTTCGCCTATTGGCGCCCGGCGTCTTTCGGGTTTCAGGCCAACAGATTTTTCCGCCACGCTGTCGCACGACGAAAAAATGCTATTTGTTATGCCCTTTATGGAGAATACTTTGATTACTTGTTATCTTCGCTATGTGGTCGATCCTTTCAAGCTCAAGGAATTTGAGACCTACGGAAAGATGTGGATACCGCTGGTCGAGAAGTTCGGCGGCAAACATCATGGCTACTTCATGCCCCACGAAGGCGCCAACAATATCGCCCTTGCCCTGTTTTCGTTCCCGTCGCTGGCGGCCTATGAAACATATCGCACCCAGGCGGCGAGCGATCCGGAATGCCAGGCCGCGATGCGCTACTACGAAGAAACAAAGTGTTTCATCAGTTATGAACGCTCTTTCATGCGGCCTGTATTCGAGTAGCCGCGAAGCCGATAAGAATTATCGAGTCAGGCCATTTTTTAAATCGAAGGAAATCTGATGCCCTATTTGAACGCCAAAATTTGCGCTCCGCAATCTCCGGAAACCACGAACAAGATTGCGGCTTTCCTTACCGAACTCACGGCTGAAGTATTGGGAAAAAAGAAGGAACTCACCTCGGTTGCGGTCGAGTATGTATCAGCCAACGAGTGGTTCATAGGTGGCACTTCACTCGCCTCACAGGGTTTGGCAACTTTTTATCTCGACATCAAGGTTACCGAGGGGACAAACACAAAAAACCAGAAGGCCAGTTACATTCAAAAAGTATTCGCTGCATTTGAGTCGGTTCTGGGTAACCTCAATCCGGCGAGCTATATCGTCATCCATGAGGTTCGAGCAGATTCCTGGGGTTATGAAGGCGCAACCCAGGAGTTCCGTTACATCAAGGGCAAGGTTCTTTAGGCGAGTCTGCGGAAAGTTAGACTCGGCAGAATATCCGACCTCTTACTTGCCGATGAGGGCAGATGCTTTTTCCCGTACCTGAGCTAATTCGCCAGGTGACACCTTGCCTTTGTGGCTGGCCTTGCGTACCACCCAATCGAGGCTTTTGATCTGATCGGACAGCACAGCGCTGGGACGCTCCCCTGCAATCAAAACTTCGAATGGATAGCCCTTGATCTGAGTGGTCATCGGGCAGCACAACATCAGGCCGGTCTTGCCGTTGTAGGACGAAGGGCTGATCACGAGTGCCGGATGATGTCCGGCTTGCTCATGCCCGGCCTGTGGGTCGAAATGCAACCAGACAATATCGCCAGCCTCGGGTACATAGCGACGAACCATTACAACAGTTCCTTGCCGGCTGGTGTACCGAAGTCGACTTCAGTATGCAGGTTTTCCGGTGTGATGCCGGCAAGCAGTTGGGCAAGGTCACATTCGTTTGGGCGAACCGGTTCGATGATGATGCGGCCATCTTCTTCACGAATATCAACCGGATCATCCAGGCCCAAGTGGGCGGCTTCCATGATCCCTGCAGGGATGCGAACGGATGCACTATTGCCCCACTTTTTTACAATTGCGCGCATGACCATCTCCTTTGTTGATTCAAAGATGATACGGTATCGGGGAATCAGCATAGTGTCAACATTGTAGATACATGCATGCACGCAGTTTCTGCAACGCTGTATCAATACCCAAAGGCCGTCGCTATAATTCCGCTCATGTCCGAAATCTTTCAAACCATCGCCCTGGTGGGCAAATACGACAGTCCTGAAATCGGTGAGGCGTTGTTGCGCCTGGCGGATTTTCTGCGTGATCACGGTCATGATGTGCTGATTGCGCGCAACACCGCGGAGCATATCGGTAGCGATGTTTACCCGATAGCCGAGTTGGCTGAGCTCGGCGCGCGTGCGGATCTGGCAGTAGTGCTGGGGGGTGACGGTACGATGCTGTCCATTGCACGCATGCTGGTGAAAGACGATATCCCCCTGGTCGGTGTCAACCAGGGTCATCTGGGTTTCCTGACCGATGTGCCGGTGGAAACCATGTTCGAAAGCATGGCCGCGATTCTGGATGGCGAGTATGTAGCCGAACAGCGTCTGCTGCTGAATACCAGGATAGTTCGCGATGGCGAGGATATTTATACTGCATGTGCGTTCAATGACGTGGTGGTGAGCAAGGCGAACAGTGGTCGGCTGATTGACTTTGAGGTCTTCATCGACGGCGATTTTGTTTATCGCCAGCGTTCCGACGGTCTGGTCATTGCCACGCCTACCGGCTCCACCGCTTATGCGCTGTCGGCGGGCGGGCCGATCCTGCACCCGACGCTGGAAGCTTTCGTGCTGGTGCCCATCTGTGCGCATACCCTGTCGGCCCGGCCGATTGCGGTGAACAGCCGGTCGGATGTTGAGCTGCGTCTGATCGAGGCAGGGGACGCACGCGTCTATTTTGATGGTCAGCGCCATTTCGATGTGCAGCCTGGTGACCGCATCCTGGTCAGTCGCGCGCCTAAAACCATCCGCCTGCTGCATCCCAAAAATTACAGCTACTACTTTACGCTCAGGCATAAGCTGCACTGGGGTACCCAACTTTAAAGGGCGCCTTCAGCAATTCATATTTCATCCCAACTGCTGCGTTACTCAAAAAATTTCTTGCTTACCTATCTATATATGCCGCGCTGCGAACTTTTTATCGCGTCTTCCATTCAGGCGAAATCCGGATTGATGGAGGCGCCCTGATGCTGCGCCTGCTGAGCCTGCGCGACTTCGTTATCGTGGATGCGCTCGATATCGAATTCGAGCCGGGTTTCACCGTGCTGACCGGCGAGACCGGTGCGGGTAAATCCATTCTGGTGGACGCGCTGGCGTTGGCGCTGGGCGAGCGCGGCGACGCCAGTGTGGTGCGCGAGGGCGCCGCGCGCGCCGACATCAGCGCCGAGTTCGATGGCAGCGCTTTGCCCGCTCTGCAAGCCTGGCTGGCGGAGAACGCGCTGGACGACGAGGCCGCTTGCCTGCTGCGCCGGGTGGTAGACAGCAACGGACGCTCGCGCTGCTTTATCAATGGCCGCAGCGTCACCGCGCAGCAGTTGCGCGAGGCTGGCGAGTTTCTGGTCGATATCCACGGCCAGCACGCGCATCAGTCGCTGCTCAAAACAGCTACCCAGCGCGATCTGCTCGATAGCTACGGCGGCCTGCAATCCCTGGCGCGGCTGGTGGCCGATGCCTATCGCCAGTGGCGCGAACTGCACGACCGGCTCAGCGCACTGCGCGACAACAGCAGCGAGCTCGACGCCGAACGCGAGCGCCTGCAATGGCTGGTTACGGATGTGGACGCACTGAAATTTACGCTGCCGGGCTGGGACGAGCTGCAGGCCGAACACCGTCGCCTGGCCAATGCCGCCAGTCTGCTGGAGGGCGTGGGTCTGGCGCTGGATAGTCTGTCGGAAGGCGAAGCGGCTGCCGAACAGCAGATCGGCGCGGTCAGTGCGCGTCTGGCGAGCCTGGCGGATTACGATAGTGATCTGCAACCGACGTGTGAGCTGGTGGAATCCGCCGTGCTCCAGTTACAGGAAGCCACGCACAGCCTGCGCCGCTATCTCGATCATCTGGAAGCCGACCCGGCACGTTTGAATGAAGTCGAGGCAGGCATCGAACAGGTACTCGACACGGCACGTAAATATCGTGTCAAGGCGGAACAATTACCCGACCTGCTGAGCAGCGCACAAACCCGGCTCAGCGAGCTCGGCGCCACTGCTGATCCGGCGGTGCTGGAACAGGCAGCCAATGCCGCGCGCGAACAGTGGCTTGCC
>JANMKH010000005.1:0-3350 GCA_031371965.1 Sulfuriferula sp. | reverse complement strand
GGTCAACCGGATCGGCGGCGCGCAATTTGAACTGGACGGCGCGACCTACAAATTGCCGGCAATTCCCCCGAAAGCGAGCACCAACCCGACGAGTTGCAGTCTGCGCAGGCGCTCTCCGGCCCAGATGCCATGGCCGATCATCGTCGCCTGCACTGCACCAAATAGCAGTAGCGCACCGGTCGCCGCAGGCAGGCTCACATAGGCAAAAGAAAAGCCGGCGGCATACACAAACAGAGCCAATGCCGACAGCCAGTTACCGTTGCCGCCAGGCGTGGTGCGCCGCATCCGCACCAGCAGCCAGAGCATGACGGCGCCGGAGACCAGACGAATGGCCGTAAAGCTGGCCGCATCGATGCTGGTATGTTTGAGGGCCGCCCGGCATAGCAGCGAATTGCCGGCAAACGCGATCATGGCGAGCACGGTCAGGGTGATTGTGCGGGTAGACGACATGGGGAATCTTAAAATCATCAGTCGCCAGTTAGGATGCTCGAATTTATCAGCACGGATTCACTTCCTTTTTTCAGGATTGTGCATAAGCGCAGGCTTAACCACTACCACCAGCCGTTTTCACCCAAAACCATTTTCTTGTAGTAATCGATATTCGCACGCATTGCGAACACGGCGCTCACCCCGTAGCCAAGCGCGTTCGCGATCTTGCCCAACCCGAAATAGCCAAGCGCAATACTCAGCACAATCACGACCAGCACGCACGCCAATAAAAGGGCGAGACCTTTCTTCCACATGCCTTTGGCTATGTAGTAAACCGGGCCGAAGAGGAACGCGAGAACGTTAAAACCATAGGCTTTGCGCCGCTCATTCTTTGGCAGAGCCTTCAGGTTTGGAAACTTGACGCCGCCGGCATGCGCGATAGCCTTGAATCGATCTTTCCATTTTTCAGACACCGGAAGCGCCTCGATCGATTCATCTGAATGATCTTCCTCAATGTCGTCCACATTTGCTACAGGGGGTGCGTAGGGGTTGTGCGACTGCATCGGGTTCTCCTCCAGGGTATGGTTTAACGTTTGAACTTGGTAACACACTTCCCGCCCGGCAGAATGTTCAGAGTGCATTCTTGTGTGCATTCAATCGGCCTGCCGCAGACTGCCGGCCACCCGATGCTACCTGTACCGACCCGGCCCTGCCAAGACCGAACAGCGGCATGTTGACGTAGATGTTTTCGTACGTGCCGGGCGAGGCCGCATAGGTTTCATGCCAGATTCCCACCGAGCCATCTGTACCGATGGCCTTGTTGAACGATTGCCACGCGGGCAGATGCTGAGCCTCCTTGTTCCGGGCATAGGCCAGGAGCTGCTCCATGGAGCGCCAGTACTGAACCTGAATGATGGTGCGCGAGAACCACATTTCCGCGTGAATGAAGCCCAATTCGGGCTGGTGGTATAGCTCCTTGAGCATGCGCGGCATCGCAGAGGCGACCGGCAGCCATTTGTGGATTTTCAGCGGGCTGTTGATGCGCATGCCGATCAGAAAGACAACAAAGTCGCCTTCCAGGCTGGCAGTCAGTCGTTCTCGACGAATCATAAGCAATGGCTCCTGATGTTAGCGATGATTGGCATGGCCCGGCCTGCCGGGGTAAGTCCGAGCGATAAAAGCTTAGCCAACCTGTGGATAGGTGCTGTCGCCGTGCGGTGCAGCCCTGAACTCAGGCAGCAGCTCGGCGTACGATGAGAGCGCGCACAGGTTCGGGTAGCTCGCAGCGCTGACGATCTCGGGGAGCATCATTTGAGTAAAGTGCCATGCGACCGCAGTACTGACGCCCGCCTGGCTGATTGTTCCGCTATCGATCGCCAGCGGCTTGCGATAAATCTCAGCCTCCAGCGCCCCATATGCCGCCAGGAGCTGACCTGTGACGCGCGATACCCAGGGTTCGTGCAACTTCTCTGCAGGCCGGAGGTTGCGTTCATAGATGATCTGGACACTCTTCTCGCAAGCGGCAAGGGCGAGGCCAATCACGCGGAGCGCGTGCTGGCGCTCCGATATGTGGATGGGCATAAGACTCTTGCGCGGGGCAGCAAGCGCCTCGGCATACTCGAGGATGAGCGTCGAATCCATCAGAACCTCGCCGTCATCGCACACGAGTGACGGGGCTTTGACTACAGGGTTGATCTGCTGAAATTGCGCGAACGTGCTGAAGACAGAGATCGATCGGTGCTCGAAACGTAGACCGAGCAGTTGTAGCGATATCGCTACACGGCGGACGTAGGGAGAATCGAGCATTCCGATGAGTTGCATGACGCCTCCGGCTCGGGTTGGTGGCTAAGGTGCTCAAGTTGTAAAGCTGGGAGTCTGCTGGAATGATGGGTTGGACTCCCCTCGCTTTTTGTTGCCATAGTTGGCATTACTGGTCTTCATGGGCATGGGATCAGAAGTCATCAATGAAAGGAGTCCTTAGGCCTGTGTTCAATGAAGTTCATTTGCTTCTTTGACGATCATACTTGCTCCAGTATTGGAACTCATCCTCATGTACCTCGATGTCGACCTCCATGACTCTTGATTGGAGACGTTCCTGCACATCGGAAACAGCCTTGTTGTAAACAATTGGGCCAAGTTCCTCTAGCAAGAAATCAAGGAGTGCACCAGCAGTAATGTTGCCGATTTTCTCCTCCATGTTTTCCTCGAAATACCGTTGGATCGAAGCGATTACCTCTTTTCGCTTTTCCTTGGTGATTTCAATTGTCATGTCGGTGTAACTTCATAAATATAATGGCATTGAATATACATGGCTAACGCATTACCCAAGTCCAGTGTAGCAAATTGTTATGTAGCTATTTAACTGCAATGTAAATCTCGACCTCATTCTGGTTTTTATAAAATTCAAAATCGGTAGTATATGCACGTTGATATTGGGCATCTTCTTGTGAGAAGTAATCCCAGATTTTTGACCAAGTTTCAATGACAACCTGTGGCACCTCGCCTTTAGCCTCAAAAGCCATGTAAATACCGCTAGGGATAGAAACATTTTCAAGATTGTTGGTTAGTGTTTTATCGATTTGATCAGAGCCAGCTAATACTGAGAACTCGCCTGAATAATCGGATTCGTAGTTGTAGTAGACACCGTAAACACACGCCCCATTTTTATAGTTAATTGGAACCTTTTCATCGAACTGTTGGTGTAAAGCGCCAATTTTTGAGGTCTCTGGGTTCATTTCGTTGGCATTTGTGGTTCGAATACTGATGCCTTTTATTTGTTTTTCATCTAGCTGAACAATTTTCACGTACATTGCTCCTTATTGCCCAACGCAGAAGTAGCCGGCGCGGCGCGGCTTTATGCGCAGCGTCCGCGCTGACTGCCGGGTTGGACACCAAGTTCACAAGGCATCGATGAATTCGTC
>JANMKH010000579.1:0-1634 GCA_031371965.1 Sulfuriferula sp. | reverse complement strand
GCACCTTCTGCTGTGGCGGCGGCGGCGGCCTGTTGACCGATGACCTGATGGAATTGCGGGTCAAGGGTGCGCAGCCGCGCATGGATGCGTTCAAAAACGTCGTGGATAACCATGGCGTCAACTTCATGGCCAACATCTGCGCGATCTGCAAGGCACAGTTCAGCAAGGTGCTCCCGTATTACGGCTTCGACATGAGCATGGTGGGCGGTGTTCATCAATTGGTAAGTACGGCCATTCGGCTGGACACAAATAAATAGCAGCTTACGGAACTCACTTTCAGGAGAGCAGCGATGTCAAGCACATCCGAGGACATGGACAAAAAACTGACCTTTCGTCGATACAAGAACGACGATCAGGACTGGAAGCAGTGGCAGGACAAGATTTTCGATGCCGACCACTCCCACCTGTGCCCGGAGTACGTGCTGTCCTCTCCGCCCTGCCAGGCCAGTTGTCCGGCCGGTGAGGATATCCGTGGTTATCTGAACATCGCGCGCGGCATTGAAAAACCGCCGGCAGGAGTGACCTGGCAGGAATATGCATTCCGCCGCATCACCGAAGCCAATCCCTTTCCCTCGGTGATGGGCCGCGTGTGTCCGGCGCCGTGCGAGTCCGGCTGCAACCGCAATCAGGTCGAAGATTTCGTGGGCATCAACTCCATCGAACACTTCGTGGGCGACTGGGCGCTGACCAACAAGATGGCTTATGAGAACAAGGCCGAACCCACCGGCAAGAAAATCGCCGTGCTCGGCGGCGGTCCCGCCGGTCTGACCTGCGCCTACCAGCTCGCCCTCAAGGGCCATTCCATCACCATCTTCGACGAGCACGAACTGCTCGGCGGAATGATGCGCTACGGCATCCCCGGCTTCCGTACCCCGCGTGAGGTGCTGGACGGCGAGATCCAGCGCATTCTGGATTTGGGCGTGCAAACCCGCATGAAAACCCGTGTCGGCAGCGACGTGGCTATGGCAGAACTGGAGCAGGAATACGACGCCATTTTCATGTCCATGGGCGCCCAGAGCGGCCGCCCACTGCCGGTGCCCGGCGCCGAAGCGCCCAACTGCGTGACCGCCATGGCCTTCCTGCGCGCCTTCAACGATGGCCGTCTGCAACACGTGGGCAAGCGCGTGGTGGTGATCGGCGGTGGCGACACCTCGATCGACGTGGCAACCGTAGCCCGCCGTCTGGGCAAAATCACCCACGACACCGACAAAGACCGCCCCGAGCACATCATTGCCGGCAACGTGGCGCACGATGTCGCCGAGGCTTCCGTCCGCGAAGGCGCGGAAGTGGTGCTGGTGTCCCGTGCCAGCATCGACAAGATGCACGCCAACAAGCATGAAATCGAGCAGGCGCTGGCCGAAGGCATCGAGATTCTCAGCGGCGTAATGCCGGTGGCGGTCATACTGGGCGCGGACGGCCGTGCCATGGCCCTGCGCGTGGCCGAATTCGAGATGGTGAAGGGCGAAACCGTCATCAAGGAAGGCACCGAACGCGATCTGCCCGCCGACCTGGTGGTGTCCGCCATCGGCCAGGCGGTGGATTTCACCGGGCTGGAGGAGTTCAACAACAACAAGGGCCTGATCAAACCGGACAGCCACTATCGCTTTCCCGGCAAGAAACACATCTTCGTCGGG
>JANMKH010000540.1:0-8289 GCA_031371965.1 Sulfuriferula sp. | reverse complement strand
GGTTATTTTGGCGTAGAGCGGCGCGACTTTGGCGGTGAAGGCAGCCATCAATTCTTTCGGTGGCAGCTCAACGAGAATTGGGCGGAAATTTTGTTTGCTGATTTCGGCGAAGGTCGTGCCAGTAGCGCGGCTTTCTATTTCAGCCATATTTGTCTGGCACCAGTTCAGCATGAAGAAGTTCGAGGCGCGCTCGTTGCACTTCAGGGCGATGAAGCCCTGATTGATTGCGACGGGAATCGCGGCGATGGCGAGATAGCCGACTGGAGCACGAGAGGAAAGCAGGAGCGTTCCAGCGGGCAGCAGGCCGGAAGAAATCTTGGCAATTCCCTCGTCGGTAATTTTGCGGTCGGTGTCGAGGAGGACAGGCGCTTGAAGCGATGAAAAATCTTTCGGCGTGGTCCAGTGATGCGTGCCGCCTTCCCAGAACTTCGGCTCCGCAGTACTTGGTGTACCGCCGCCGACACAGGCGACAATTTCGCCGACCGGCTCAATAGCCCACCCCTGAGGAATATGACCGAGCGGCGAGTTTTGGAAGTGGGCGGGAAAGAGCGCGGCTGTGGCGACATCGAGGCTGAGGGGTTGGCGGCCATCGAGTTTGGCGCGGACGGGGTCGAAATCCACGAACCAGCTCTGGAACAGCGCCCGCGCCATCGCCTCCAGCGTCGCGTTCATCCGCCGGTTTAACTCGATTTTGTCGTCCAACGTACCGAGGATGTGTGCGATGGCTTTTTGTTCTGGGAGGGTTGGAAGCGGAAGTTCGAGCGAGGCAACTTCGTCAAAAGTAATTTGTGGAAAGGTGCCAGAACGCGATTCTGCGAGATGCTGAAGCCAACTTGAAATCTCTTTGCTTGTCAGATACTGGTATAGAAATTTCGGGAACACTCGATCTTTGCGCGCCCGTATTACCATCAACTTTGTCGAGACAACGTAGTCATCTGCATCCTCTTCCACGAAAGCCCAACGCCCATTTGCGGGCCTAATCTCGCTGAAGAGGATGTCATCCTTCCGAATTGACTTCTTCGCTTGCCCTGGCCAATCCTTCACAGTGGAGTATGTGCGGTGAAGAACCTTACCGTGCAAAATATCGGACGTGTTTAGAAAGATGAGCTGCTCTTTTCCAAACTTGTGAGTTTCTGAAACGGAGACCGCTAAATCAGCGACCCTCGTAATTGGATAATCACCCGCCATACCATCGTAGGTTGGGTTAGCGGCTTCTTCGCGTAACCCAACATCGCCACGCGCCGAAGTTGCTTGTCGGGTTGAAACCCGACCTACATTTTTTGAATTTTTACTCATCCCCGCCCCCCAACTCATCCACCGCCTTGTGCAGGAAGGCCGCCATTTCTTTCTTGCGCGGCAGTTGCGCCTGGTAGCGGGAGACGAACAGGGTGTTGCTCATGCCCGCCAGTACGTAGGTCGGGTTAGCGCAGCGCAACCCGACATCGGAGGTGGATTCGGGTGCGGTTTGTCGGGTTACGCTGACGCTAACCCGACCTACGGTTTTTGGGCTTTTACGCATCTCCGCCCCCTTGCTCTTCCACCCTTTCCTCCATATCACCGGCCAGTTCGGCTTCGATCTCTTCTATCGTGGGCAGGTTCTCTTGCAATTCTTGCGGCAGGGCGCGGGTGAGTTGGGTTTCCCATTCGGCGACGCTGATCGGTTGGGTGCTGCCGCCGAGGGCGTATTCCACCAGCACGCGATTTTTTTCGCGCACCAGCAGCAGGCCGAGGGTGGGTTTGTCGTCGGGGTGGGCCAGCAGGCGATCCACGGCGGTCATGTACATGCCGAGTTGCGCGCCGTCGCCGGGCTCGAATTTACGCGCCTTGAGTTCGATGACGATGTAGCTGCGCAGCTTGAGGTGATAAAAAAGCAGGTCGAGGTAGAAGTCTTCGTCGCCCAGTTCCAGGTGCACTTGCCGTCCGACGAAGGCGAAGCCCTGGCCGAGTTCGAGCAGGAATTTCTGGATGTGGTCTATTAATCCTTGTTCGAGATGTTTTTCCCGGCGTGGTGCATCGGTGCCGAGAAAGTCGAACAGGTAAGGGTCTTTGAAGATTTGCGCCGCCATGTCCGAGCCTTCCGGCGGCAGGGTGGCGGGGAAGTTGTTCTGCGCCTTGCCATGGCGCAGGCGGGCGCGGGTTTCGATCTGCATGGCCAGAATGTTGCGCGACCAGCCGTGCTCAACGGTTCGGGCGGCGTACCAGAGGCGCTCTTCGTGGGTATCCAGTTTTTCCAGCAGGGTGATGTTGTGATACCAGGTGACTTGTGCAAGCGCCGCTTGCACAACCTCCCGATCCGACCAGGCGGCGGCGAAGGCGCGCATGTATTTGAGGTTGCGCGGCGAGAAGCCTTTCATCTCCGGAAAGGCTGCTCCCAGATCTGCGGCCAGGCGGTCGATTACGCGTGTGCCGTAACCTTGCGCAGTCTGTTTGTTGATGATGCTCTGGCCGATGTCCCAATACAGCAACACCATGGCGGCGTTGCTGGCCAGCACGACGCGCAGGCGTTCCCGATGAATCCGGGTTTTGATGTCGGTCAGCCAGTCGGCATAGCCGGCAGGCATTTCAACGGTGCCGGGCGCTACGGGGAACAGGGCGCTGCGGTCGGTGCGACCGCGCTGTTTGCGTTCGGTCGCTTGGGGGCGCTGGGCGGGTGGGCCAGTTTTTTTGCTAGAGGCCATATCCCAGCCCTCCCATGTTCACCTTGATGGCCTGCTCCAATTTTGCCGATTCTGCGAATTGGCCGTTCAGTTCGACCACGAGGCGTGCCATCTTTTCTTCGAAGGGTTCGCCGTCGTCTTCGACTTCTTCGGCACCGACGTAACGGCCGGGCGTGAGTATGTAGCCGTGTTGTTTGATCAGGTCGAGGTCAGCGGATTTGCAGAAGCCGGGGATGTCTTGGTACGCCCCCTCACCCCCGCCCTCTCCCGCGAGGGGAGAGGGGGTAAATGGATCGCCGCGCCAAGCGTGGTAGGTACCGGTGATTTTGGCGATGTCGGCATCGGTCAGTTCGCGGTGCACACGGTCGATCAGCGTGCCGAGTTTGCGGGCATCAATGAACAGCGTCTGTTTGCGGCGGTCGCGGCGTTTGCCGTCATTTTTCTTTTTCGTGAGGAACCACAGGCAGACCGGGATTTGCGTGGAGTAGAAAAGCTGGCCGGGCAGCGCCACCATGCAGTCCACTAGGTCAGCCTCGATAATCGCTTTGCGGATGTCTCCTTCGCCGGACTGGTTGGAGGACATGCTGCCGTTGGCCAGCACAAAGCCGGCGAAACCGTCGGGTGCGAGGTGGTGGATGAAATGCTGCACCCAGGCGAAGTTGGCGTTGCCTTTGGGCGGCACACCGTATTGCCAGCGCACGTCGTCGTCCACGCGGTGCCAGTCGGAATCGTTGAAAGGCGGGTTGGCGATGACGAACTGGGCCTTGAGGTCTTTGTGCAGGTCGCGCCGGAAGGTGTCGGCCTGCTCGGGGCCAAAATCGGCTTCGATGCCGCGAATGGCGAGGTTCATGATCGCCAGGCGGCGAGTCGTGGCGTTGCTCTCCTGTCCGTAGATACTGAGGTCACCGATGCGGCCGCCGTGTTCGACGACGAATTTTTCCGATTGCACGAACATCCCGCCGGAGCCGCAGGCGGGGTCATAGACGCGGCCCTTGTAGGGGGCGAGCATTTCGACGATGACGCGAACGATGCAACTGGGGGTGTAGAACTGGCCGCCGTTCTTGCCCTCAGCGCTGGCGAAGCGGGTGAGGAAATATTCGTAAACACGTCCGAGCAGGTCGACCGAGCGGTGCGATTTGGCATCCTCGCCCGCTGTGGCGGTGGCGATCAGCGTGATGGTGCCGATGAGGTCGATGAGTTCGCCGAGGCGATGCTTGTCGAGTGCGGGGCGGGCGTAGTCCTTGGGCAGTACACCTTTGAGGCGCGGGTTGTCGCGTTCGAGCGCAACCATGGCGTCGTCCACGACCTTGCCGATGGTGGGCTGTTTGGCTGATGCCTGGAGTTGTGACCAGCGCGCTTCCTTGGGTACCCAGAAGACGTTCTCGGCGCGGTATTCGTCGGCGTCCTCGGGGTCGGCGCCTTCGTAGTCGCCTTTTCCCTCAAGCAGCTTGGCACGCATTTCCTCGAAGGCGTCGGAGATGTATTTAAGGAAGATGAGGCCAAGGACGACATGCTTGTATTCCGCCGCGTCCATGTTGTTGCGCAGCTTGTCGGCAGCGAGCCAGAGCTTGGCCTCGAAGCCGAGGTTTGCAGCGCTATCGTTGTTCTTTGTTGCCTTCTTCGCCATCCGTTTTCCTATGGGGTAGTGCCTGGTGATCCAGACGTGCCGGACTCCAGAATGCTTGATATTGGGCAGCGCTACAGATGCGCTATGTCCCCTTGCGCATGGCAATCATAGCACTGCCGAACTTGCGGCCGGGGTCGAGCGACAGCAGCACTGGACCTGTGCCAATTCGATTTTAGTTCATTGCCGCTCAAGAACGCTCTAATTGTTCTTTCCATGCGACGAACTCCAGCGGGCGCAAGCCAAAGCGGATGACATTGCCCGCGTGCAGTGTCTTGAATTCCTCCAGTGTCAGCGCGACAAAGCGTGGCTGATCTTCCAGCACCACCGTCGCGGGCATGCTGACGCGTATCGCTGTTTCGCTGGCTGGGTGGCCACCGCGAACGATGGCGCGCACAGCCTCGGCCAGTTCATTTCGGTAGCGCAGGCGGAAGGTGTCCGGCGGAACCAGTTGCTGTTGCACGGCGACGTATTGCTGGCAGGAGCGCTCATACGCCCAGACGAAAACATCGCGCAACAGTTCAATGCGATTGAGTTCATACACGCCCAGCACCGCATCCACATAGGCTTGCTGTGGCACGTCGATGAATGAAAGCGGACACAGATTGTACTGGATGAGCGGAATGTTGGCGGCCAGACGCGAGACGCGCTTATTCACGTCCTCGAAGGGTTGCAGGTAAGGCAAATGCACCATGAGGAAAAATGCCTGCTCGAAAGGGTCGCGGATCTCCGCCGCCATGCGGACCACAATGCCGAACAGTTCTTCCAGCCGCTGTGGCAGCGCAATCGGCAGATAGACGCTGCCACCAATATCCACCGGACGGTTGCGGATGCGGCCGCAGGTCAGCGGATCAGGCATCAGGCCGTCGGAAAGAAAGGCGTGCAAGGCGATGATGGTTTCTGGGTTGACGCCTGCGTGTTCGGTGTCCTGCACCAAGTATTCGATGGCGGCCTTGTGGTTGAGGATCATCTGGGTTTCCAGCGCATCCTTGCCTTCGGCGGCTTGGCCGAATTCGATCAGGCGCTCGGTGTCGAGACGGCTATAGGTGTTGCCTTCCAGTTTTGACGAGGCCCACGACAGGTCGATCAGCAGGCGGTGCAGAATATCGCGCGCGAAAGTGCCCGCAGGAGCTTGTTCGGCAGAGGATCGGCCCAGGGCATGCAATTGGACGCGTAACGACGCCGGCAGATAGGCGGTCTTGTTGGGGTGGTATTGCTCCAGAAACTCGATCTTGTAGCTCACCGGCTGGCGCTGCTGGCGCGGTTGGCGGATGTAGGCTTTGATCTCTTCACCTTCGGGAGAGGTGTGGACATAGACCTCAGCATTAACTTGTCCGACCGACGCCACAGCAGTTACACCTTGCACTGCAACGGTCGCATCGAGGATTGGCGCAAGCCGGTATTTGGTCGCGCGCCCTTCGCCTTCGGTAAAGATTCGTTTTTGCCCGACAAGTGTGGACAGACGGCGTTGCAACGTGCGGCGGGGAATATCAAGCGCCTGCGAAAGCGCTTCCACGCCAATACCGTCAGGGTGGTGGGCGATCAGTTCTACTAACCGATCCAATGCTTGAGGTGATACAACTTTGGGCATGTTATTCGTTCTTTATTGTGACGCGGAACATAGTATTGCGCCATTTTATTTGGCGCACAACCACTTTCGTGTCACATAAATTGATTTATATGGCGCGATTATCAACTATTGCGCCATATCGTTTTGACAAAGCAGTCTTCTATTTACAGCTCGCAGCCGGCTAACTCGAAAGGAGGTATTGGCGCTTAACACAATGCGTGGGCTGGCCTCATCGTGTTCACGCAACGTGTTGCAGGCCCATTTGATTGATATTCTTATTTATGGTCAGGCCCATTCCCATGTTCGGCAATGACCCGCTCGATACGGCGGTCTGGAATGAGCCACATCAGCGCGACCACTACGTACACCGCTCCGGCGATCCACTGATTGAAAAATGCGGAAGGGATTGCGATCGCGTAGAGCAGCGGAGAGAGTTTGCCCTTGAGGTCGTTCCCGATAGCCACCGCCAGCAGCGAGTCGCGGCCTTGTTCAGCCATGATCGCCTGCTGCAATATCCAGTAGGCAATGGCTGCCATCAACAGTACGATGCCGTAAAAAGCCGTTGGCGCAGATGCAAAATGGTTCTCACCCATCCAGCCGGTCACGAATGGAATCAGCGATAGCCAGAACAACAGGTGCAAGTTAGCCCACAGAATGGCGCCGCTCACCCGCTGTGTTGTGTGCAACAGGTGGTGGTGATTGTTCCAGTAAATGCCCAGGTACACAAAACTCAGGATGTAGCTCAGGAATACCGGCCACAATGACCACAATGCAGCCAGACTCGCATCGTGCGGCACCTTCATCTCCAGCACCATAATGGTAATGATGATGGCAAGCACGCCATCACTAAACGCTTCTAACCGGCCTGTACCCATCGTTGTTACCTGCACAATGCACGTAGCATTGCCTAATTCACAAAATCCACGAAACCATGCAGGAATTGCTGCAATTGCGCCTGCATTTTTTCGTCCGCCATTTCGCCCGCGTCATTGAACACATTCCCCGCTCGGGACACGAGCAGACGCCCACCGAACCAGGGCTGCATGCCCAAGGTCCGTAGCACAGGCAACCAGGCATTCTGTGCCAGAATGGTACCGAACCCACCGGGCGAAGCGCCAATGACCGCTACCGGCCGATTGCCGAATACCCGCGGAATGTCAGCTGGAGGCCTCGAGAGCCAGTCAATCGCATTCTTGAACACACCCGGCATCGCGTTGTTGTACTCCGGGGTAACCAACAGCAATCCATCTCCAGCAGCAATCTGGTCCTTCAGCGCCGCCACCGCGTGAGGGATACCTTCGCTCGCTTCGACGTCGCCATCGTAGAGTGGAATACCTTTGATGGTCGCTATTTCCAGACTGGAACCGCCCGGCATCAGACCTGCTGCGGCACGCAACAGCGCTGCATTGAACGAGCCGGCGCGCAGGCTGCCTGCAATTCCGACGATCTTTGTCATGCTGTTCTCCTGTTATTTGAAGACAGGGTCCACATTTGGGCGCCTTGCACTTTACTGCTCAGGCGAATTGCCAAACATGAAGTGACTCGCCCATCAATACTTCACCCGCACCCGATAGGTCAGCACGGTCTTGCCCTCAGCCGCCACCGGCACTCGCCACAATGCCGTTCCCGCCGCCTCTTTGGTATGCGGCAGAGACTCCGACAACACTTGCCAGTCGCCCGGCATGGGCTCGAATACCTTGACGGTCACCGGCTGGTTTTTGGCATTTTTAAGGGTGATCTGGTAGGCCGATTCAAACACGTTGTTATAGCGCCCGCTCACGCCAATTTTCTGGAAATCGGTCTGTTTTCTGTCGGCGGTCACATCGAAGGCCTCGCCCAGTTTCAGCCGCACGCGTTCGTTTTTCGGGGTATGGCCGATGCTGTCTTCGCCGATGAATTGGGCGTTGCCCGCGCTGTCTTTCTTGTACAGGCGCATCACGCCTTTGGGCAGCGGCACACCCAGGCCGGCGCCCTTGTTGTCGAATTCCACGAATACCCCGACCTTGAGCTTTTGTCCGAGGTCGCCATAACCGCCCTGGTAGTAATACGCTGCGCCGCGCAGTTCCAGCGATTTGCGCACCGGGATGTCGGTGGCGGAAAGCAGCGCGACCTGTTTGGTTTGCTGCTCGGCCAGGGTAGTTGGGCGGTTGAGGGTGTAGAGGTGGTATTCGAACAGGTTTTCCTGCGCCAGCGGCGCCGCCTCGGCCGCCAGTGTTTGCGCCTTGCCGCGCAGCATGGCGGCGGGCTGCATGTCTGTGCGCACCCGGTTGACGTCGCCCGCGACCAGTTGCAGCCTGGCATTGCGGTAGCTGGCGCCGCTCTGGTTGGTGAGCGTGACCCAGCCGTTCAAGTCCATTTTGTCATCCTGGGTGGATAGCTCTGCCACATAATCGGCGCGCCATGACAGGCCGCCGGTCAGGTAGGACAACTCCAGATTC
>JANMKH010000526.1:0-1857 GCA_031371965.1 Sulfuriferula sp. | reverse complement strand
CCGATGGGATTGAACATCCCGGTCATTGCCGATCGCGCGGTGGCAGCGATGGCTGATTTTGTGTGCGGCGCCAATGAGGACGGCTTTCATTTGACTGGCGTCAACTTTGGCCGCGATCTGCCCGAACCCAATGTAGCGGACATCCGTAACGCCGTCGCAGGCGACCCCAGCCCGGACGGTGAAGGTTTGCTGGATATCTGCAGGGGCATCGAAGTCGGTCATATTTTCCAGCTGCGAACCAAATATTCCGAAGCCATGGGATGCAGCTATCTGGACGAGGCCGGTAAAGCACAGACCATGGAAATGGGCTGCTATGGCATCGGCGTATCGCGTATTGTTGCTGCTGCGATTGAGCAAAATTTCGATGCGCGCGGCATGATGCTGCCCGAAACAATGGCACCATTTTTGCTGGCAATTGTGCCTGTCGGCTATCAAAAAAGTGAAGTTGTGCGCGAAACTGCCGATAATCTCTACAGAGAATTGCTTCAGGCAGGTATCGACGTATTAATGGATGACCGCAATGAGCGCCCAGGTGTAATGTTTGCCGACATGGAATTGATCGGCATACCGCATCGCGTGGTGATCGGCGAACGCGGACTGAAAGACGGCCTGATTGAATACCAGGGGCGGCGCGATGACGCGGCCCGTACTATTCCGGTCGCCGAAATTAGCGGATTTTTGACCCAACTCTTGGCAAAATGAATTGAAAACACTCAATATTTTTGGTAAAAGCCTGATCGCCGCCAGCGCCCTTCTGGTGGCACTGGCGGCGCATGCAGGCGGCCAGATTTATGAGCCGATGTCGGCCAGCGTACGCGCCGCTCTGGGCAAATCAGTCGCGGATTCACCCGTCACTCATGTCAGTTTTCTCGACAACCCACATGGTCAGGCCTGGCTGGCCGAAATGTCACAACGCCTCAGCAAACGCATGCCGGATCCCGAGCAGCGGGTGGATTTTCTGAATACCGTGTATTACGAAGCGACCCGCGCCGGACTCGACCCAGAAATGGTATTGGGACTGATTGAAGTGGAATCCGGCTTCAAGAAGTATGCGATTTCCAGTGTGGCGGCACGCGGCTACATGCAGGTCATGCCATTCTGGGTAAAGACCATCGGCACACCCAACCAGGACTTGTTTCACCTGCGCACCAATCTGCGCTACGGTTGCAATATCCTGCGGCTCTATCTGGATATCGAAAAAGGCAATCTATACCGCGCGCTGGGTCGCTACAATGGCAGTTTGGGCAAGCCAGAGTATCCGGCCATGGTGCTATCCGCCTGGCAAAAACACTGGACCTTCCGCCCCTTCACCAAAACTGCACAGAACGCCATCCCACCGCGCAGTTAGTCTTAGCGCTTCTCCAGCACAATCAGCGTCGGTGGCTGCAGCGTAGTTGCCACGTACATGCCAGGCTCAACCAGGCGCGCGCTCACTACCCCATCAAACGGGGCCCGCAATATGCTGTCCTGCTGATTCTTACGTGCGATGATCAGGCGTGCCTGTGCTTCTTTTGACATCGCATCTGCTCGGGCACTGCGCAACTTCGCCGCATCCAGTTCGGTGGTCGAGCTCACTGCACGGCTATACAACTCTTTGGCACGCGCCAGATCGCGCTCTGCATCCAGGCCCTCTTCCTTGGCGCGTGCGACACCTGCCTCGGCCTCCATGACCCGCGCCTGATAAATGGTGTCATCCAGCGCCAGTAATGGCTGGCCTTTTTTGACCCGCTGACCCACGCTGACAAACACGCTTTTGATTACGCCAGAAACCGGTGTGGTAAGCGGTATGCCATGTAGTCGAGTAGTCTCCCCCGCCAATGCAGACACGCTGCCCAGTAAAAATACCAATGCCCATAA
>JANMKH010000522.1:0-3638 GCA_031371965.1 Sulfuriferula sp. | reverse complement strand
GCGTCCAAACAGGTCAAGCGCCGATACCCCAGCGTCGATACGCTCCGGAAAACCCAGCGCGTAGGCAATGGGGGTGCGCATGTCGGGGTTGCCGAGCTGGGCGATGACCGAGCCATCCAGATAATCGACCATCGAATGAATCACGCTTTGCGGGTGGATGACCACCTGGATCTGCGCAGGCGTGGCGTTGAACAGCCAGTGCGCCTCGATTACCTCCAGCCCCTTGTTCATCATGGTGGCGGAATCCACCGAAATTTTTTTGCCCATTACCCAGTTGGGGTGCGCACAAGCCTGCGCCGGCGTGACGTGCGCCAACTCATTGAGCGGCGTGGTACGGAACGGCCCGCCCGAAGCGGTGAGCAGAATACGTCGCACCCCGCACGCTGCAAGATCGCCGCAAAAATGACGCGGCAGCGACTGGAAAATCGCGTTGTGCTCGCTGTCGATCGGTATCAATTCCGCGCCGCCCGCAGCCACTGCCTGCATGAACAGACTGCCGGCCATGACCAGGGTTTCCTTGTTGGCAAGCAGGATGCGCTTGCCGGCTTTGGCTGCTGCCAGCGCCGGGCGCAGACCTGCGGCGCCGACGATCGCCGCCATCACCGTATCCACTTCGGGTAACGCGGCAATCTGCTCCAGTGCGGCTATGCCCCATAACACTTCGGTCGTACTACCCATTGCTTTGAGTATTTCGCGCAGACATGCAGCGCTGGCCGCATCCAGCACCACGGCGTAGCGCGGGGAGTGCATCCGGCACTGCTCGGCAAGCTTGTCTAACTGGTGATTACCGGACAGCGCCACGATATTGAAACGACCCGGGTGGCGCGCGACCACATCCAGAGTGTTGACACCGATGGTGCCTGTCGCACCCAGTATGGTGAGATGTCGGATGCTCATATAAACGCCCGTGTCAGTAACTGACCGTGTAACAGCATCAGCGCCGATACCGGCAAAGCAGAGGTCAGCGCATCGATACGGTCCAGCATGCCGCCATGCCCGGGTAGCAAGTTACCACTGTCCTTGGCGCCGGCCAGACGCTTGATCCAGGACTCAAATAGATCACCCAGTATGCTCAAATAAAATATCAGCCAGACAAATAACGCCGATGGCAACAACCACCCCGCAGGGGATTGCACCCGCCCCCACGCAGCCGCCACACCCAATACAATCAAGGTATAAACCGTCACCGCCAACCATGCACCGACAGCGCCCTCCCAAGTTTTTCCAGGACTGATTTGTGCGGCCAGTTTGCGGCGACCGAAACGCTTGCCAGTGAAATAAGCTGCGCTATCGGCAATCCACACAATACCCATTAACAACAACAAACCGAGAGCACTATAAGCACGCAGATCCAGCAGTGCCAGCCACAACGGCAACAGCACCAGCCAGCCGCTCAATACGCGCAATAAAGGTTGTTGCAGTCGCCAGCCGAATGCCAGCCAAAGGGGGGCGGCGACCAGCCAGAATGCCGTTGCTGCCAGATAAATCTGCGCATGGTATGACCCGCCCCATCTATAAATCAGTACCGCCATCGCAACGCTGCTCAGTGCGTAGCCATTTGCAGTTAACGCAGAAAATCCGGACAGGCGTGCCCATTCGCGCGCACCAAATATCAACGGCACTGCCATCACTAATGCCCACCATGATTGTGGCAACAGAAACAGGCATGCCAGAAAACCCGCCAGCAAGGTCAGGGCTGTTGCCCAGCGCTTACTTAGCATGCTCGACCAACTGTTCGCTGGTACGACCAAAACGGCGTTCACGGTTACTGTAAGAAGCAATAGCTTGATCCAGTGCAGCGGCATCGAAATCCGGCCACAACGTTGGGGTGAAATACAATTCGGAGTAAGCCAGTTGCCATAGCAGAAAATTACTGATGCGCTGCTCGCCGCCGGTGCGGATAAACAGATCCGGCTCGGGCGCGTAGTACATGGCCAGATGCGGTGCGAGATCCGCTTCGGAAATAGACTTACCTACCAGTTCGGGATGTTTTTCCAGCATCGCATTCATTGCCTGCATGATATCCCAGCGCCCGCCATAGTTGGCCGCAATAGTCAGGGTGAGGCGGGTATTGTTGCAAGTGAGATGTTCGGATTCGCGGATGAGCTTGACCAGCTTGGGACCAAAACGCGCGAGGTCACCCACTACGCGCAGACGTGCGCCATTCTTGTGCAGCTTGGTGATTTCCCGCTCCAGTGCCAGCGCGAACAAATCCATAAGCATGGACACTTCCTCCTGCGGACGGCGCCAGTTTTCCGAGCTGAATGCGAACAGGGTAAGGTATTCCACGCCGCGGTCGCCGCATGCCTTGATCACGTCGCGTACGGTTTCCACGCCGCGCTTGTGCCCGGCGATGCGTGGCAGGAAACGCTTTTTCGCCCAACGTCCATTGCCGTCCATAATGATGGCAATGTGCTGCGGCACCGTAGGCGCCTGCGGAATGTCCTTGGTCGAACTGGTAAAAATACCCACTGAGTTTAAGGCCTAGACCGCCATCAGGTCGGCTTCTTTGGCGACCAGCGCCTTGTCGATCTCGGCAATATATTTGTCGGTGAGTTTCTGTATATCTTCCTGCGCGCGACGCTCATCGTCCTCGCTGATAGCCTTGTCCTTGAGAAGATCCTTGAGTTGGGCATTGGCGTCACGGCGCACATTGCGCATTGCCACCTTGGCGTTTTCGCCTTCGGTTTTCACCAGCTTGATCAGGTCGCGGCGACGTTCCTCAGTAAGCGCAGGCATCGGCACACGAATCAGATTGCCCTGGCTGGAGGGATTCAGCCCCAGATCAGCATCACGAATTGCCTTCTCCACTGCTCCGACCATCTTGCCTTCCCACGGCTGTACGGCGATGGTACGCGCATCCATCAGAGTAATATTGGCAATCTGGTTGATTGCAGTCGGGTTGCCATAGTAATCCACCATGACATGGTCAAGTATGCCGGTATGCGCACGGCCGGTACGCACCTTGCCCAAGTCGGTCTTAAGCGATTCCAGGCTCTTGACCATTTTTTGCTCAGCGGTTTTTTTGACGTCTGCAATCATGAATAACTCCTGTTTAACACTGCGCCAGAACCAGTGTTCCTTCGTCTTCTCCCCTCACAAAACGCGCCAGCGCACCGGTCTTGAAAATACTCAATACCGCCAATGGCATATTTTGGTCACGGCACAGGGTGAACGCTGTTGCATCCATTACTTTCAGGTCTTTCTGGATCGCCTCGTCAAAACTCAACCGTTGATAGCGTGTAGCAGTCGGATCCTTTTTCGGGTCTGCGCTGTATACGCCATCGACCTTGGTGGCTTTGACCACGATATCCGCGTTCATTTCCATGCCGCGCAAGGCTGCGGCAGTATCGGTGGTGAAAAACGGGTTGCCGGTGCCGGCACCGAAAATCACTACCGTACCTTCTTCCAGATAACGCAGTGCCTTGCCACGAATATAAGGCTCGGCAACTTGCTCGATGTTGAGCGCTGACTGCACCCGGCTGGGCACGCCCACGCGCCGGAACGCATCCTGCAATGCCAGCGCATTCATCACCGTGGCCAGCATGCCCATATAGTCGGCTGTTGCGCGGTCCATGCCCGCAGCACCCGGCGCCACGCCGCGAAAAATATTTCCGCCGCCGATGACCACGGCCACC
>JANMKH010000460.1:0-2358 GCA_031371965.1 Sulfuriferula sp. | reverse complement strand
ATGACAGCGCGGGGCTACTTCGTCACCGGTACCGACACCGGTGTGGGCAAGACGCTGATATCGGCTGCCCTGCTGCGCTATTTTGTCCAGCGCGGATTGCGCGCGGTCGGAATGAAACCGGTGGCGGCGGGGTGTGAGTGGCGTGATGGGGTAGCGTATTGGGATGATGTAGATCAACTGCGCGCCGCAGGCAATGTGGACGCAGCGCAAGTACTGGTAAACCCTTACCGTTTTGAGCCCGCCATTGCACCGCACGTCGCGGCCGCTCAGGCTGGGGTGACAATCCAGTTGGATGTCATCGCGACGGCATGCATAGCGCTGGAGGCGCAATCGGATATCGTAATAGTGGAAGGCGCAGGCGGTTTTCGCGTGCCGTTGAACGATCATCAGGATATGGCCGCCCTGGCGAGTCAACTTTCGTTACCGGTGATTCTGGTGGTGGGAATGCGTCTGGGGTGTATCAATCATGCGCTATTGAGTGCAGAAGCCATTCATCATTCCGGGTTGCCGCTGGCTGGATGGGTGGCCAACCGAATTGATCCTGCTTTAGAGCAATTTGACGCCATACAGGAGACGCTGCAGCAACGTCTCAATTCGTCCCTGCTGGGCGTGGTGCCGTGGCTGGGAAAAAGGGACTTTTCCCAGCCGTCGTCCAATCTTTTCTTTGAAAAATTGCTCTAACAGAAAATTAGAATAGTGTTATTTAATTAATAAATATATAAGCATTTCAAAAGCTTGCATTACATATTTTGATTGTTGTCGAAGCCGTGCTGTGCTAATTTAGCTGGCGTGGCAGAAAGTCGCAGGGCATCCGACTAAAAAGACAACAGCGGGATTTGCACTTAATGTACGGTGGCATACATATCACACAGGCAGGCGCAGTGGATTGTTGTATTACTGCACGCCCCAATTGTTCCCTGTCGCGCTCCGGGAAGATTCTTGTTCTGATCTCTTTTTTTATGATTCTGTCGATTCCCGCAGTGATATTTACTGTGATGGGAGCTTGGCCGATCCTGCCTTTTGCCGGACTGGAAATGCTGGTTGTATTGTTGGCGTTTTATCAAATTTCCTGTCATGAGCACGATTACGAGCGCATCACTATAGTAGGCAACAAGCTGGTGCTGGAACGCCGCGATAATGTGCGCGTCATTCGTTCCGAATACAACCGTTGCTGGGCGCAAGTTGTGTTGCAGTGCCAGTCGGTTGGCCAGCAGTGCCGGGTGGCCTTGCGCTCGCATGGCGACGAGCAGGAATTGGGGCGTCATCTTAACGATGAGTTACGTACCGAACTGGCGCATCAGCTGGAACGACGGCTGGGATGTCAATAATAAGTAGCATCATGAGGATGGGAGAAGGCATGAAAATAAAACGAATGTTGGGATCGGCCACAGGCATGGGGCTGGGTTTGGCGACGAATTTGGCGCATGCGGCCTATGAGCTGAATCTTCAAACGCCGGAATCGCCAATTGCCGAACAAATTTATCATCTTCACACGCTGATAATGTATGTTGTGCTGGGGATATTTGTGGTGGTGTTCGGCGTCATGTTTTATTCAATATATGCACATCGAAAGTCTAAAGGCCATCAGGCCGCACACTTCCATGAAAACACCACGGTTGAGGTCATCTGGACCATTATTCCGTTTTTTATTCTTATCGGGATGGCGTTTCCTGCGAGTAAAACCATATTGTCCATGAAGGATACGTCCAGCCCAGACATGACGATTAAGGTGACCGGCTTTCAGTGGAAATGGGAATACGATTATTTGCAGGAAGGCATACATTTTTTCAGCAATTTATCGACCCCCAGGGATCAGATAGATAACAAGGCTACGAAAGACGCGCATTACCTGCTTGAGGTGGATCACCCCCTGGTGGTGCCGACAGGCAAAAAAATACGCATGCTGGTCACCGCAGATGATGTCATTCACTCCTGGTCGGTACCGGCCTTCGGTGTGAAGCAGGATGCGATCCCGGGATTTATACGCGATACCTGGTTCAAAGTTGAAAAACCGGGTATTTATCGTGGCCAATGTTCCGAGCTGTGTGGCAAGGATCACGGCTTTATGCCGGTTGTGGTCGAAGCTAAAACCCCTGAAGACTACGCTAAATGGCTGGCCGAGCAGAAAGCCAAAATGGCGGCCGTGGTCGAGGATCCCAACAAGGTCTATACCCTGGATGAAATGAAGAGCAAAGGTGAAAAGGTATTCACCTCTCATTGCGCGGCCTGCCATCAGGCCTCTGGAATGGGGATTCCTGGAGCATTTCCGGCACTCAACGGCTCCAAGATTGCTACCGGGGACAAGGCGGCACACATTGATCGGGTGATGAACGGAAAGCCGGGAACCGCGATGGCAGC